>JAUVNV010000197.1 GCA_030599515.1 Acidimicrobiia bacterium | reverse complement strand
CGGGGCGGGTCCTGTCGTCGGGCTTCGTTCTCTTCGGCCGACGAGAGCATGAGATGGCAGGCGCCGCACACGCCGTTGTTCAGGGCGCCTACGACCCGGCCGTCTCGTGAGCCACGGAGACCCTCGTAGAGATCAATGAGGTCCTCGTCGACAAGCGGCACGATCTCGATCTTGCGATGCTCCTTGACGGCGATCTCCGCATCGATCACCCTCCAGGATTCGCGGATCCCGGCTTCGAGCTCTGCCTTGCGGCCGCTCTCGACCTCCAGCTCCGCATCGAGTCGAGCAAGCTCGGACTCGAGCTCCTCGCGAGACTCCATGAGTTCGAGGACTTCCTCTTCCATCCTGCCGACCTTGCCCTTCAGAAGTTCAACTTCACGACGGAGATAGTCGGCGTCTCGGGCACTCAGGCCGCCCGCATAGAGCCGCATCTCCTCGGCGTCGGCCTTCTGCGTCGTGATCTCGAGCTCACCGCTCGTCTTGTCGATCGCGAGTTCTATCTCGCGCATACGAGCAACTGTCTCGTCACGCTCGGTTCCAACACGCAGGGTCTCCTCATGTGCAGCCCGGTAGTCGACCAGTTCGGGGAGGTTCTGGCGCTGATCGATCAGGCGGTCGATGTGAGCATCGACGTCTTGCAGATCGAGGAGGTCGTGCAGACTCCTCACGGGCTCCATCCAGGTTCCTTCCAACAGCGCACTCGTCTTGCCAGGATCGACGCCAAGGGATCGACGCCGAAGACCTCAGCGTACCGTGTTCCGGTGACCGGAAAGTCGACCGAATGCAGCCGATTCAGACGAGAGCCTTGGACACCCGTGCGACGCCATCCTCGATGTGCTGTTCGGAGTACCCCAGGTGCTCGAAGACCCTTGCGATCGGACGATTCTCGGGGAGGTAGACCGCATCCAACTCCGTGAAACCGTTCCGGCGGGCCGGTTCCTCGAGACGGCGAAGCATCTCGGTGGCGAGGCCACCGGAACGCCACTCCGGGGCTACCGCGACCGCTACTTCCGCCACCGTGCAGTCCGTGTGGCATTCGTAGCGGGCCACAGCGACGCCTCGACCCTCGTTATCGGCCGCAACGAGCGCCAGTCTGCGCCGGTAGTCGACCTCGGCGAGATAGTGGATCTGTTTCTCCGAGAGGTGCGGCGCTGCCGTGAAGAATCGGTGCAGGAGTGTCTCACTGTCCGCACGCGCGATCGCATCGGCGAGGTCGTCGACGTCCGCAGGCAGGATCGGCCGAATCCGAACATGGCGACCATCGCTCAGGTCGAAGTCACCCTCGAGCTCCTTGGGGTACCCGTTCGGGAGTTCGGAGTCGGTCGGCCAGAAGAGCATGCTTGCAATTGTAAGCACTTTGCGGCACTAGCGCTAGCATTTGGATCGGTTCGGCGGAATCCGGGGCGGAAGGGATCGTCGTCCGGTAGCGTTGACCGGACCATGTGGAAATCACGAACAGCGGCCCGCGTCGACAATCAACGGATCATCCCGGATCGGCACGACTCGATCAGCATCTCCGGCACGCACTTCGTCAATGGATCGTCCATGATCGCACCGTTCCCCGAGAGTCTCGAGATCGCCTATTTCGCAATGGGGTGCTTCTGGGGCGCCGAGCGCGAGTTCTGGATTACCGACGGTGTCTCCACAACGGCCGTCGGCTACGCCGGTGGTGCAACCGTGAACCCCACGTATGACGATGTCTGCTCCGGCCGAACAGGCCACACCGAGGCGGTACTCGTCGCCTTCGATCCTGATGTCGTGTCGTATCAAGAACTACTGCGACGGTTCTGGGAGGCGCACGACCCGACGCAGGGGATGCGTCAGGGTCCCGACTCCGGCTCTCAGTACCGATCGGCGATCTACACGACGACCGACCGGCAGTTGCTGGAGGCCACTGCCTCCCGAGAGCGCTACGGGTCGGACCTGACATCGTCGGGGTACGGGGACATCACAACCGAGATCGCACCGGCACAGGAGTTCTTCTACGCCGAGGACTATCACCAGCAGTACCTCGCCAAGAACCTGGCGCGAGCCGGTATCGACATCCAGGCGTTCTACTTCGGAGACACGCCACCGCCGAAGCACCCGATCGCCGCCGAGGGCTACTGCGGGATGCAGCCGACGGGCGTCGCATGCCCGATCGGCCTGGGTGTCGACCTCGATCCGGGCGCGAAAGACTCGTTCTGACCGCCGGTGGGCGTCAACGGGCAGGGATCTCAGCGCCCGGTGGTCGGGAGTCGCCCTCTCCTGTTCGAGTGCTCGTCATGGAAGTCGACGGCGTCCACCATGGCCTCGCTTCGAGCGATCCGCCAGAACAGATAGGCGACGAGTCCGACGACGGGTAGCACGACGATGAGTACCGCCCACATGACCACCTGCCACGTCTCCATCGTGTGGCGATTCCGGATGAGATCCACCAGGCCGACAATCAAGAGTATGAGAAGAAGCACCGAGCCCGCCCCGGCAATCCAGATCACGTGAAAACCTCCTGCATCGCTTGCTGACATTGATGGTAGTTGGGCAAGAGTGCCGTGGCTGCGCGGAGCCTGCCGGTAGCGGAGCGAACACGTTGGCGAACAGGTGGTCCCTGACGAGTCGAGTGCGGTGTCGTGGGTCGTTTGACGCACGCCGGACGGTCGATGAACAGGCTCCCTCACCCAAAGCCATCTGCTCAACGATTGGATGAGACAACGGTGGTCCGCCTCGACGAAGCCTGGGATGCAACTCCGGACGGAAGCACCGGCGCTGCAGAGGCCTCGCCTGATCGTTCATGCAGCGGTCCAAGACCGGGTGATTCCGCATTTGACGAGCGACCGGCCACCGAAAGAAGTCGAGACTCCGTCGGAGCCTCCACACGATGATCAGACCAGAACGTCGCTTCCGAGATGGTCACTTGTCTTCAGAGTTGAGGTCGCCCGGTCCCGTTGCCGGGAAGCTGCCCAGACCTTCGCACTGCTCAGCGATCATGGTCATCAACTCAGGGGCGAAACTGGCTGCAATCCCCGCACGGGTCGAGACGGTGCCATCTCCGTCGTCCTTGAGAGAAAGAACCCCATACGCCTTGTCACCCCGAACGAGTGTCCCACCCTTGAATGATCCGCACTTCACCTTTGCGGGACCCCACGCCGTCACAGTGCCTGCCTCCACGTCGATACACGCAGCAAAGACATGCAAACGGTGTTCGATATCCTCGAAGTTGTACTTCCCCTTGCCGTAAGCCGCGAAGGAGTGATCGGTCTCGGGTCTACTGAAGACAGCGAGAGCGACCGTGAGCTGGTCGCACGCGCCTTCTGCAACCACTCCCCCGGTTGCCTCTCCTGACGAGATCCACGAAGTGGTCGCGGACCATCGTCGCACGAACCCCGATGCGGGGGCGAGCCTGACGCTATGTCGTCAGCCATTTGCTTGGTCCCGAACCCCCGTGTGGAGGGGTTGAGCGGCCGATAGGCTGCATCAGATGAGCGAAGCTGATCATCCGAGCCGGTCGGGACGATTGGGTTCAGCGCTTCGGAGGGATTGGGAGGAGATCGGCGGGCTCGGCCGCATTGCCCTGATCGGTCTCGCTCTCGCTCTCGTTGTCACGATCGTGCTCGGTTTCTCGATCACCCGAGCGGCACGGGGGCATCTTCTCGATGCGCGGGCCGCGTTCGTCGAGACGGCGATCGGAGAGCTCCCGTTCTTCCCCGTCGACGAGCCGCCCGGCGCCGCCGAACTCGCGGCCCTCGATGCCGCCGTTCGAATCCACATCCTCGGTGGCGAAACGGTGCGGGTCAAGGTCTGGTCGCCTGACGGGACGATCGTGTATTCGGATCTCCGCGAGCTGGTCGGGCGGCGATTCGAACTCTCTGAGCACGCGAAGATCGCGTTCGCCGGCGGCATGGGTACCCAGATCTCGGATCTCTCCGATCCCGCTCATGAGGTCGACCGGTCCCGCGGTGAGCTCATTGAGTTCTACGTCCCGGTGCTCGACGACTCGGGCGCGGTGGGCGCCGTGGTGGAAGTCGAGCAGGACGTGGCAGGTCTCAACGCGGCGCTGGGCCGGATCGCCCGCAATGTCTGGTTGTCGATCGGGATCGGCCTCGCCGTGCTCGGTGTCTTCATGACCGCGCTCGGCATCGCCCGGGCGAGGGACATGAACCGGAGACGCCGGCAGGTGGAGGATCTGCTGGCGTCGTCGTACCGCGCGCAGGAGGACGAGCGTCGTCGCATCGTGGGCGCACTCCACGACGACATCGGACAGCCGATGTACCGGGTGCTCTACGGACTCGAAGGATCCCGGGCACGGCTCGGAGATGACGATCCCGTGGCCGGGGAACTCGGCCACCTCCAGGACGTCGTGCGGGGCATGGACGACACACTCCGCAGAGAGCTCCGGATCCTCCAGGTGGAGCTCGCGGCCGATACGGGTCTCGACAGCGCACTGGCGGATCTTGTCGATGTCACGCGTCGCGAGACTGATCTCGATGTGACGTTCACCGTCAGTGTGGCGACTCAACCGTCTCAGGAACACAGCATCGAGCTCTATCGTGCTGCACGCGAGGCGCTGACCAACGTGCGCAAGCACGCTCGAGCAGGTCGGGTGACCATGGCTGTATATGAAAAACAGGATCGCATCGTGCTGGACGTCGCCGACGACGGCATCGGCTCCGGCGCGGCACCGGGGCTGGGCCTGTCGATGACACGACAGCGGTTCGAAACGCTCGGTGGCAACATCGATGTCTCGGTGTCGTCCAATGGAGGACCAGTCTTCCGTGCCTGGCTACCGCTCACCGAATAGGAGCCGGCTTGAGAGTCGTTGTCACCGACGATCACCGCGTCGTGCGCGAGGGCCTCCGGTACATGCTCAACGACGCACCCGGCATCGACGTTGTCG
>JAUVNV010000206.1 GCA_030599515.1 Acidimicrobiia bacterium | reverse complement strand
GTCGCTGTTGTTCCTGAATTTCACATCGGGGCTGGGATACCCCATTGTGGCTTCGATCACTTCCGGGTACTTCTTGAAGTAGAGGGAGTGTGGTTTGTGCTCGACGTCCTCGTAGCAGCCGTAAAACACGGCGTTGTAGAACGTGGTGGAGAACTGGGAGACACCGCCGCCGACGTTGGCCGGGTGACCCTCGCAGACGACTTCGCCGTTGATGATGGCGCAGTCCTCGAGGTAGCCCTTCTCCAGGGTTCGCTGACCGACGACTTCGTTGATCGAGAAAGTCTGTCCCGGGAACACCACATACTCGTCGACGGTGTCGGCCATGAGATGGATGTTGTGGACGCGGTTCGTCCCCGGGGTAGTGGTCGTGAACTTCGAGACGAGACCCATGGGCCCGTACGCCTCGGCTTCCTCGTTGGTGAGTCGCGGTTCGTCTCCCTGAGAGAGAGGGAACGGCCCCGTCTTGGATCCTGTCGCTGCTTTCATCAGCTCCTCGGTGACGGCGGGCGCATTCATCCTCGTCCCGTAGCGACCAGGGATGAAGTAGACCTCGCCGTCCGAGACCGTCGCCTTGAATTCGGCGCTCACCGGCGCCAACTCGAATTCACTCCGGTGGGGCTCGAGGAGGTCCCGAACGACGGCTTCGTCGAGCAGGATCGAGACCTCGACCGGATTCGTGCTGATCTCGGTGTAGACGGCTCGTGCGATTTCCTCGGCCATGAACGTCTGCGAGTAGTCGATGTCGCTGCTCGTGAGGATCACGTCCGAGTTGATCATCCGACGCACCTGTACTGCGGCGGCATCGACATCGGAGTTGGTCACCTCCGGCCGGTGCTCGACGACCGGCAAGCGGGCTTCTCGGCCCGGGAGCACAGAGAGTGTCTCGACCACGATCTCCGTTGACGTCACCCTTTCGAGCTGCTCACCCGCCTGGGGATACTCGACAACGACCTCGGCATCGACGACGACCACGGACCCCTCATAGGCCGGATTGGGAATAGCGGCCTCCTGCCAGATCGCCAGCTGGTCGTCGATCGCTTCGCGATCCATGGTGATGGGGAGATGTACGTCGACGGGCTCTGAGAATCCGCCGAGCCACGACCAGAACCGGCTGATCGCGCCGCCCTCGGTCCGCTGTGTAATCGCCTCTTGAACGGCGGTTACCTCGTCGGCTTCAACCGAAACAGATGAGGGATTGAGTCGGAACGGGTGCTCATTGACGGTGAACACGGCCGGTGTGGTCTGAAGTTGCTGCTCGTAGGCCCGGATGGTGAGCAGTGCGTCGTCGTAGCTGAGCCCGCTGACGTCGATGCCGGCGATCGAGACGTTGCGCGGTACCTCTCCCTCGGCGATAGATCGATCGACCCAGAACACGCCTGCAGGCAGGAGGAACAGGGCGATCGGCAGGAGAGCGAAGAGGGCGAAGCGTGGTTTCACAATGCGTATCGATCCGGATTCATAGACTTCCGTTGATGGTACCGGAGGGGTCCGATAACGTGCCCCGGGCGTTCCCGTCGGCTCGGCCGCCGCATCGATCTACGGGGCGACCGTCGTGGTTACAGGGACTGTGGTCGTCGTCGTGTCCGGTTCCGGTGTGGTGGTGGTGGTGGTGGGCACCGGACACGATCCGATACCCAGGTTGCAGGGGTGCTTCTCGATGAGGCGGACGGCCCCCCGATAGTGGTGGGTGAACGGCTGACGAATGACGCTGCCGTCGGGCATGGTCATGACGCGGGTCACGGTGACGCTCCAACCTTGCGAGCCCTTCGAAACGACGCGTTCGGTTCCCGGCCTCACGGCAGTGTTCGCCTCATAGACGACCTTGGGCTCCGTGTAGTTGAACCGCTCGGATCGCTCCGACTCGCAGGTGCGGCCGCCGTTGTTTCCGTAGAATTGCACGGTGATCGTCGAGTTGCCGTCGTAGGAGTTGCGGATGATGATCGGAGCGTCGGAATCGTTGCGAAACACAACATCAGGGGCCGGGAACCCCATCGTTGCCTCGCGGCCCTCCGGATAGCGGGAGATGTACAGGCTGTGCGGCGTGTGGTCGATGTCCTCGTAGCAGCCGAAGAAGATCGCGTTGTAGATGGTCGTGGCGTACTGGCTGACGCCTCCGCCGACGTTCGCCGGTTCGTCGCAGCATGTCACCTGGCCGCCGATGATCGCCCCATCGCGTTTGTAGCCCCTCGCTTCAGTGCGCGGACCCACGACCTCGTTGATCGAGAACTCCTCGCCGGGCCACACGACGTAGCCGTCGATCGTGTCGGCCATGAGGTGGATGTTGTGAACCCGGTTCACGCCGGGTGTCTTTGTAGTGAACTCCGAGACGAGGCCAAGCGGGCCGAACGCTTCCGCGTCGGCGGTCGTGAACTGCGGTTCCGGTCCGTCAGCGTATGCGAGACGACCGATCGCGGTGCCCGACGTAGCAGCCCTGAGTAGTTCAACGGTTACCGCAGCCGGATCGAGCACGGTTCCGTTCTTCGAAGGGATGATCGACACTCTGTCGGTTTCGATGTCGACTTCGAAGTCCGCGTTGACCGGAGGAAGCTCGAACCTTGCTCGATGAGGCTCGAGAATGTCCGCGACCCGATCAATGCTCAGGGAGATGTTGACCTGTGGGGGCGAACCGTGCACGATCTCAACGATCGTGGCATCGGAGATCTCGGAGGGCTTGACGGTGAGAACGAGGTTCTGATCCTCGTCGTACAACAGGATCGGTCTCGACGCCATCGCTTCAAGGATCGTTACCGCGTCGTCGACGGCGGCCTGGGTCATGACCGGAACGGAATCGATCAACGGGAGTTCAGTGGTCTCCCGCTGAGGCCGGATCAGAACAGAATTGACGATGGTGCGAGCTGCCGGCTTGTCGATCTTCTCCCCGATCCTCGGGTACTCGAACTCGATATCGCCATCGACAACCTGAATCGCCCCCTCATACGCCGGATTCTCGATCGCATCCAGCTCCCAATCGTCCAGGTGAGCATCGACGGCCTCATCGTCGATGGAGATCGCCAGGTCGACGTCAACGTGCTCGGTGAACCCGCTGATCCAAGGTATGAAGCCGCTGACTATTCCGCCGTTGCGCTGATTCAGCGCTTCGGTAACGGCACCGTCGACATCGGCTGTGAGACTGACGGTGGTCGGGTCGAGTTCGTACGTGGAGCCGCTTATGACAAACGTCGCCGGCTGGGTCTGGAGGTTCGCTTCATAGGCTCGAACGACGACGGTGGCATCATCCTCGGAGAGTCCGCCAACATCGATTCCTGCGACGCTGACGTTCCGCGGTACTTCACCCTGGTTGGCCGCCTGGTCGACGAAATAGACCGCGAGCGGGAGCAGGAGGAGCAGTGCCGGTACGGCGACCGAGGCAAGAATGCGGATACGGCGGGCGTTCATGAAGTCCTTGCAGGAGGAAGATCGGGAGCGAGTATAGGAACGCATCCCGATAATGCTCGCCATCTCGAGAGCGCTGTAACCCTTGGCGTGTAAGCGTTTCTGACGTAGTATCGCGACTGATGATCAGCTTCCCCGACGTTGCACCCGGCGAACGCATCGCGATATCGGCAACGCTCTACGTGACATTCCGTTCCTGTCCCCAACAGGCGCTTGGGCGCCTCCGCGGTGAGTACCCGACAGAGTCGATCGCATCGTTCAAGGGATCCCTCGCGCACCGTGTGTTCGCCCGTCATCTCGTGTCTGGGCCGATTCCCGAGCGAGATGTGCTGCAGGCCTGCCGTGAGGAGATCGGGGCCCCTGAAGGGCACCTGAATATGAAACTCGCTCCTCTCGAATTGAACCGACCATCGAGGCTTGCCCCGGTTCTCGCCGAAGTGGGAGATCTGTACGCCCGGTTCAAGCGTTTCCCAACCGATGGTTTCCGGGCGGCGGAAGTGAATCTCGAAGTGGACGTCGGGGGTGGAGCGATCTTGCGCGGTCGGGTCGACGCGATCTTCGACGATCCATCGGGCTCGCCGGTCATCATCGACTGGAAGACCGGTGCCCGGCTCGAAGATTCCGGGCCCCAACTTGAGTTCTACGCCCTGATCTGGGCCCTCGAGCGTGGCGAGTTGCCGTCCAGGGCCGAGGCGGTATCCGTCCAGACCGGGGAGCGGACCGGTATCGACCCGACACCCAAACGAGCTGAGGAAGTCGCTCGAGAGGTTGCCGCGATGATCGAGACGCTCCGAATCGCTCTACAAACAGTGAGCGACGTCGACCGGCGAGCGGGACCGTACTGCAGATGGTGTCCGCTTCTCGACGGATGCACAGAGGGAACGACCGCCGTCGAGATCCTCGGCGGTCCCTGACCCTCCACTTGTGGTTGACTGACCTGATGTTCAGAACGATCGTTGCTCTCCACGCCCATCCCGATGACGAGTCGAGCAAGGGCGCCGCGACGATCGCCAGGTACTGCGACCTGGGTACGCGAGCCGTCCTCGTCACCGCAACAGGCGGAGAGGCCGGAGAGATCCTGAACCCGGACGCGGCGACGACCGCAGCGCGGATCGACCTCGCTGCGGTTCGACGATCCGAACTTCGCGAAGCTGCCCGCATCATCGGATATGACGACCTCGTGATGCTCGGATACCGTGACTCGGGAATGCCGGGCAGCGACGACAACCGCCATCCGGACGCATTCATCAACGCCCCGTTCGATGAGATACTGGAGCGC
>JAUVNV010000178.1 GCA_030599515.1 Acidimicrobiia bacterium | reverse complement strand
GCGCAACTGCGAGTTCGGTGAGATCCTCGGCTTCTACGGCCTGCCCTACTGGTATGTGTGGCAGGTGACCGTGCTCGGCCTCGGCCCCATCTGGATGAGCGACAACGAAGCCGTCAAGGAGAGAACGGCTGCACTGCTCGACGACGGTGCCATCTTCGCCTTCGGCCTCTCGGAAAGGGACCACGGCGCCGATCTCTACTCGACCGACATGACGCTGACTCCCGTAGGCGACGGCACCTACCTGGCCAACGGAAGCAAGTACTACATCGGCAACGGCAATCAGGCCGCCATCGTGTCGACGTTCGCCAAGATCGCGGACACCGGCGAGTACTGCTTCTTCGCCGCCGATTCGCAGCACCCCAATTACCGGCTCGTCAAGAACGTGATGCACAGCCAGGATTACGTCGCCGAGTACGCCCTCGATGACTACCCCGTCACCGATGCCGACATCCTGTCCAGGGGCGATGAGGCCTGGAACGCGGCGCTCAACACCGTCAACATCGGCAAGTACAACCTCGGGTGGGGCTCGATCGGGATGTGCACCCATGCTTTCTACGAGGCCATCCACCACGCCTCGCATCGTCACCTCTACGGCATGACGGTGACCGATTTTCCCCAGGTCAAGCGACTGTTCACCGACGCCTATGCGCGTCTTGTCGCGATGAAGCTCGTGGCGCTCCGCGCCGCCGACTACATGCGGTCGGCGTCGCTCGACGATCGGCGCTACCTGCTCTACAACCCGGTCGTCAAGATGAAGGTGACGACGCAGGGTGAAGACGTCATCAACCACCTGTGGGATGTGATCGCCGCGAAGGGATTCGAGAAGGACGGCTTCTTCGAGATGGCTGCACGCGACATCCGTGCCTTGCCGAAACTCGAGGGCACGGTTCACGTCAACATCGCGCTCATCGTCAAGTTCATGAAGAACTACTTCTTCAACCCGGCCGATCTTCCCGAAGTGGGGCAGCGCAGCGACGCCGCCAACGACGACTTCCTGTTCGACCAGGGACCGACCAGAGGGCTCGGGAGCATCCAGTTCCACGACTACGCCCCGGTCTTCGAACGCTTCGACCTCCCCAACGTGAAGGTGTTCTCGGAACAGACGGAGGTGTTCAAGACGATGCTGGCCGCGCAGCCGCCCACCGAAGCACAATCGAAGGACACCGACTGGCTGCTCGCGGTTGGGGAGATCTTCACCCTCATCGTCTACGCCCAACTGGTGCTCGAGAACGCAGAGATCTACGGGATCGAACAGGACCTCGTCGACGAGATCTTCGACGTCACGGTGCGCGACTTCTCGGCATTCGCCGTTGAGCTGCACGGCAAAGCTGCCACCACGCACGAACAGGGCAACTACTGCATGGCGATGATCCGCAAGCCGGCACAAGACGACGCCCGGTACGAGCGGATGTGGGAGGACCACGTCTACGCCCAGCGCGACGCTTACAAGATGGCGGAGTAGCCGGGTTCGCTGCCCGGATCAAGCCGGCACCGCGTCCGGACGGATACTCATCTCGTCGAACATCGTCATCGCGGCGTCGAGCTGTGCCCGACTCTCTTCGTCCCGTCCAGCGGCGTCCAATGCGCTCGCGTATGCGTGGATGGCCCGCGCCTGATCCGGGCGAGCATCGATGCTTCCGAGGAGCTCGATGGCGCGCTCGAAATCGTTGAAAGCCAGAGGCCAATCCGGCTCGGGGCTCCCCGAGACGGTGATCGCCCTCTGCAGGCGCACGGCGGCTTCTCCGCTGCGGCTCCCGCCGGCCTGGGCCATGGCGAGAGGTCCCGCGAATCCTTCAGGATCGAGATCACCGAGGCTGGCCTTCGCCGATGTCAACCACGCCTCGCCCAGCTTGACGATGGCCACGGCATTGCAGAACTCCCCAAGCTCGACCGTGCGCTCGAGATGCGAGATCGCAGACGCGCCGTCGCCGCTACGCAGGTGCTGGTCGGCCACCATGAAATTGCCGACGAGTTCACACTGGATGTTGCTCGCCCCTGCCGCCATCTCGATCCCCCGACGGGTGTGCTCGAGTGCCGCCTCCAGTTCGCCGCGTGCGGCAGCGATCCGGCCCTTGAAGAGGGCGACATCGGCGAGGACGCTCGGATTGCCACTCTCCTCACCGAGGGTTGTTGCTCGCTCGATCCAGCGGGCGGCTTCGTCGAAGCGGCCGCGTGATGCTTCAGCATCTGCGGCAAACGCCGCGTTGAGCCCGGCTTCGCCGACCCTCCCGGCCTCCTCGAGCGGCGCAACGGATCCACCGATGAGTTCCACCGAGGCGGCGTACTCGTCTGCGGACCGGAGAACCTGGCCCATCATCCCTTCCAGGTATGCCCTCAGCTCCGGCGTGCGCACCGTCGGCGCCAACGCAAACGCCCGATCCATGAGGTCCCGGTAGTGGCGATCCGCGTAGCTCTCTTCCATCATCGTCCGGATTCTCAGCAGCAACGCGTAGACCCGGGCGACGACTTCCGGGTCGCCGAGGGCCTCGGCGTCTGCACGCACGTCTTCCAATTGGGCGATGGTCTGTTCACCCGGTGTGAAGTTGATCCCGGCCTCGACTCTGGACAGCGCAGTGTCGATCTTCATCTCAACCGGCGCTTCCGGGTCGTTATCGAGCAAGGCGGCTGCCCGCGTGTAGAAGTCGTGACCCTCCCGCGTGGCATGACGGCTCAGTGCCGTTTCGCCGGCCAGGAGCAGATAGCGGAGCGTCTGGTCGCCGTCGCCTGCCTCCTCGTAGTGGCGGGCGAGCGTCGCCGCATGTTCGTCGAGTCGATCCGGATACATCCGGGCGATCGCGTCACCGACCTCTGCGTGGAGACGACGCCGATCCTTCTTCAGGATCGACTCGTAGGTGACATCGTGGATGAGGGCGTGGCGGAACGAGAAGGCCAGCTCGGGGCGTGTCGCAATCAGCTTGGTCAAGCCCTGGGCCTCGAGCACGTTGAGGTCGGCTGAGATCGATGCATCTTCATCGGCCGGGTCGGGTTGCAGGATGGACGTCAGGAGCGACTTCTCGAAACGACGTCCGATGACGGAGGCCACCATGGCGGTGCGGCGGACGCCGGTGGGCAGCGCGTCGATTCGGGATGCCAAGAGTCCGTGCAATGTGTCGGGCACGTCGAGGCTCGTGATCTCGCCCTTGGCAACCCAGCGACCGTCCTGCTCCTCGATGAGATCGCGGTCGACGAGCATCCGCACCACTTCCTCGATGAAGAAGGGGTTGCCCTCCGCCCGACCCAGAACCTGTTGTCGCAGGTCGTCCGACAGGGCCTCGATTTCGAGCAGGTTGGCGACGAGTTCCCGGCTGTCTCCGTCGTCGAGCGGTCGGAGCCGCGTCTCGACGAAGGACTCGCCCAATTCGCGGTCAGCCCGTGCGATGATGTCCCAACCGTGAGACTGCCGATCCGGACGGCTCACGATGACAAGCAGGACCGCCGATCGCTGGATTCGCTCCAGCAATCCCGATAGCAGTTCGGACGATGACGGGTCCGCCCAGTGCACGTCCTCGCAGATCACAAAGAGGGGGGCGTGTTCGGCGGCGGCCCCGGAGATCAGACCGGCCAGAGCCGCGTCGTAGTAGGCATGCAGAACACCCGGTTCGTCGTCCGGGTGGCCTTCCTCGATACCGAGCAGCTGTAGTAGGTGGTGCGTCGATGGGCTATCTGCGCCGAACACCGGCTCGGCAGTCTCGGTCACCGCCTTCTTGATGATCTCGGGGTCGTCGCTCTCCAACGCTCCGGAGAGGGAGAGGACGAGCGAGGCGACCAGGTGGTAGGGGCGGTGCTGGTCGTAGGAAGCACTGCGCCCGACGACCCATCTCGCACCATCCATGGCTTCGGCCCGGTTCTGCAGTTCGGCGACCAGGCGGCTCTTGCCGACGCCGGGATCACCGACGATGGCCGTGACACGCCCACTCCCGACGGCGGCGTAGTCGGCCAGTTCGAGCAGTCGGGTGAGTTCCGGGTCGCGGCCGACCATGGGACTCTGGAATCCTGGCACGCCCCGGCGCCTGGCGCTGAGATCACGAACGCTCGTGATCTCGTAGACGGCGACCGGCTCCGCCTTGCCCTTCACGTCCACGGGCCCGAGGTCGCGGGCGGTCACGTCGTTGGAGACGAGGCGGTACGTGTCAGCAGACACGAGCAGCGTGTCGGGCGATGCCATCGTCTGCATCCGGGCCGCGACGTTGGTGGTGTCGCCCAACGCGGTGTAGGTGCTGAGATCCCCGGCGGTGACATCGCCGACGATCACCAGGCCGGTGTGGATCCCGGCGCGCACCCTGATCTCGATGGACGACTCCTCGGAGTGCCCCACGCTCTTGATGATGTCGAGCCCCGCCCGGACCGCTCGATAAGGATCGTCTTCGTGAGCGACGGGGGCGCCGAAGATGGCGAGTACGGCGTCTCCCGCGAAGTGCACCACCGTCCCACCGTATCGCTCAACGCATGCGGCCATCTCGGCCATGGTCCGGCCGACGACGTCGGCCCAATCCTCAGGGTCCATCGTCTCGGCGATCGACGTCGAACCCACGACGTCACAGAACAGCGCGGTGACCACGCGCCGCTCCGCAGAACGCTGCTGCTCATTGCCGGTGATTCGAACCCTCCCTCAGGTTCCGCCAAACTTACTCGCCGTGCGTTGACTGTGGTGACGGTTGTTCAGCAGCGCTCGCTCGCCGTGGTCGGACCGAGGTCGAGATCCGGGATCCAGGCCCGCTGTTGCGAACATGTCGCCCATTGGAGGACTCCTGACTCCCTGGCCGGCGACTGGTCGTTGTGTGACCTTCTCCCCTATCCCCTCGTTGCGCATTGGTGGAGTGTTGGAGGGCTGGCGAGGAACTGGGCTGCTTCGCCAGCGAGCGCTGGATTCGACACGAACCGCGAGAGAAATGGAAGGTGTTCGTGATGTCTACGAGACGGAGTGCACTTCTGATCCTGATCATGGTGCTGGCCATGATCATTCCAACCGCAGCACTGGCGGAGCCCGGCAACGGGGCCCCCAGCGACACCGCCGAGATAACAGTGTTGCACACCAATGATTTCCACGGTCGTCTGGAGACCGACTACAAGGGCCGCGGTGGCTCTGCCTACATGGCGGCGATCATCAACGACATCCGCGCGTCGGTTGGTGAAGAGAACGTGGCGTTGCTCAGCGCGGGCGATGTGTTCTTCGCTGCGCCGGCGATATCGCAGTTGTTGATGGGCGAGAGCACGATCGACATCTACAACATGATGGGCTACGACCTCGCGGCTTTCGGGAACCACGAGTTCGACAAGGGCCAGGACGAGCTC
>JAUVNV010000201.1 GCA_030599515.1 Acidimicrobiia bacterium | reverse complement strand
CGGGGATACGACCTACACGATGCAGGTCACCGACCTCAACATCGGTGTGCTGTACTTCCTGGCCCTCTCATCGATGGCCGTGTACGCCATCACGCTCGCCGGCTGGGCTTCGGGGTCGAAGTATCCGCTGCTCGGCTCCGTGCGTGCAGCCGCACAGATGATCTCGTATGAAGCGGCGATCGGACTCGCCCTCATCCCCGTGATCATGTTCACCGGAACGACCTCGCTCGCCGGGATCGTGGAAGCCCAGGGCGCGACCTACTTCGGATTCATCCCGGCATGGAACATCGTGCTGCTCCCATCGTTCGTCGTGTTCGTCATAGCGGCGTTCGCCGAGACGAACCGTTCGCCCTTCGACCTGGTCGAGGCGGAGCAGGAGATCGTCGGCGGATTCCACACGGAGTACTCGGGTTTCCGCTTCGCGCTGTTCTTCCTCGCCGAGTACATCAACCTGTTCACCATGTCGGCGCTCACCGTGACGTTCTTCCTCGGCGGCTGGCAGGGCCCGGTGTTCGGGCCCACCGTGCTGCAGTGGTTCCTCCCGGTCATGTGGTTCCTCCTGAAGACCTTCGCGATGGTGTTCCTCTTCATCTGGGTCCGGGGCACGCTTCCCAGGATGAGGTACGACCAGCTGATGGCCTTCGGTTGGAAACGTCTCATCCCGATCTCGCTGGTGTGGATCATGCTCTCCATGGTCGCCGTGGGGATCCGTCGATTCGGACTGCCATGGGCATGAGGGGAGCACGACGATGAGCTGGTTCAAGAGTCTCCTCGGTCCCTGGGCAGGCTTCTCGGTGACGTTCCGCCAGATGTTCAAGCCGAAGGTGACGACCCGCTATCCGAAAGACAAGCGCGTGAAGCCGCAACGGTTCCACGGACGGCACGTCTTGAACCGGTACCCGGACGGCATGGAGAAGTGCATCGGGTGCGAGCTCTGCGCCGGCGTCTGCCCGGCCAGTTGCATCTACGTGCGCGGCGCCGACAACCCGCCGGATGACCCCGTGAGCCCGGGGGAGCGTTTCGGCTTCGTCTACGAGATCAACATGCTGCGATGCATCTTCTGCGGCCTGTGCGTGGAGGCGTGTCCCACCGAGGCGATCACGATGACGCACCTCTTCGAGATGTCGGTGAGTGATCGCGACGAAGGAATCTTCACCAAGGACTCACTGCTCGTCGAACCGGATGGGACGCCGAATCACCCGCTCCCCGACACGCCGCTGATCGACATCAACGAACTCAAACTCAGCGATGGCTGGATGCGAGCCACGGCGCCGTCCGGACGCGCTGCCTTCGAAGGCATCGAAGCCTGGAGTCCGAGCGCGCGATTGGGTGGGATGGCGCCGGCAGAACCAAGCCAAGAAAGCGGACAGGAGACAGGAGACAGGCAACAGGCAACAGGCGACAGCGAACAGCCCGAGGAGGAATCCTCATGATTCGTCTTCCCGGCGACCGGCAACTGGCGACCGGCGACTCGCTTCTGTCCGACTACCGACTACCGACCACCGACTACCGACTACTCGAACACCGGAGGCGTTCGACATGATCGAAGTCATCGTCTTCGTCGTCTTCGCCCTTGTTGCGCTTGCCGGTGCCGTCGTGATGATCACGGCGAAGAACCCGGTCTACTCAGCGATGGGTCTGCTGGCGACGATGTTCGCGATGGCGATCTTCTACGTCATGCTCGACGCACACTTCGTGGCGGCCGTGCAGATCATCGTGTACGCCGGCGCGGTCATGACGCTCTTCCTGTTCGTCATCATGATGATCGGCGTCGACAAGCAGGAGGACACGGCCGAGACGATCCCCTTCCAGCGCGGCATCACCTTCGTTGTGGCGCTCGGCCTCGCCGTCGTGATCATCCTCGCGGGACGCCAGGCTTGGGTCACCGGCAGCGGCATGTTCGGCACCCCCGACCTGGTCGGCACGATCGAGACCGTTGCCGACTCACTGTTCGGCAACTGGACGCTCGCGTTCCTCTCCACCGTTTTCCTGCTCACGATCGCCGCCGTCGGAACCGTGGCACTCGCCCTCTTCGGACCGACCGCCGTCCGCGACGTCGACGGGGAGGAGGGGACATGACCGTCACCCTCGGCTGGTACATGGTTCTCGCCGCAGTGCTCTTCTCCATGGGGGCGGGCGGTGTGCTGATACGCCGCAACGCGCTCGTGATGTTCATGTCGGTGGAACTCATGTTGAACTCGGTCAACCTCACCTTCATCGCGGCAGGGAACGAGCTCGGACTCGTCGAGGGACAGGTCGCGGCGCTTTTCATAATGGTCGTCGCCGCCGCCGAAGTGACGATCGGCCTCGCCATCCTCGTGGCCGTCTTCCGCCGTCGTGCAACGGCGAACGTGGACGTGCTGTCGGAGCTGAAGGGGTGATGGCGTGATCGACTACCTCTGGCTCCTGATCGCTCTCCCGCTCCTCGGTGCTCTGACGTTGATCCTGTTCGGGAAGCGCATCGGCGAACCGGCATCAGGGTGGCTGGCGTCGGCGCTCGTCGTCATCCCGTTCCTGATCGCGGCGACGCTCACCGTGCCGTTCATTGCGGGGGCAGAGCCCGAGACCGTGTACCTGTTCTCATGGATCCCGGTCGTCGGAGCGAACGCCTCGCTGCTGTGGGACCCGCTCTCGGCACTGATGACACTCGTCGTCACCGGTGTCGGAGCGCTGATCCACATCTATTCGGTCGGCTACATGCACGGCGACGAGCGGTATTCCCTCTTCTTCGCCTACATGAACCTGTTTATCGCGTCGATGTTGACACTCGTCCTCGCCGACAACTTCGCCTTGATGTTCGTCGGCTGGGAACTCGTCGGGCTCTCGTCGTATCTGTTGATCAGCTTCTGGTTCGTCAAGCCGTCTGCCGCGGCGGCAGGCAAGAAGGCGTTCATCGTCAACCGCATCGGAGACTGGGGCTTCCTGATCGCTCTGATGATGATCTTCGCTGCGTTCGGGACCCTCGACTTCGGGATCGTGTTCGCCGAAGCGCACAGTGTGCTCAGCGTCGGGTTGGCGACGGCGATCACGCTGATGCTCTTCCTCGGAGCGACCGGCAAGTCGGCGCAGCTTCCGCTCTACATGTGGCTCCCCGACGCCATGGAGGGCCCGACGCCGGTGTCGGCTCTCATCCACGCCGCCACGATGGTGACGGCCGGCGTCTACATGATCGCCCGCACCGCAGCCCTGTTCGAACTCGCCCCGATCTCGCTCGCCGTCGTCGCGACCGTCGGTGCCCTCACGGCGCTGTTCGCTGCAACGATCGCAGTCGGACAGCGCGACATCAAACGGGTCCTGGCCTACTCGACGATTAGCCAGTTGGGATACATGGTCATGGCCGTGGGACTCACCGCGTTCACGGCCGGCATCTTCCACCTCACGACCCACGCCTTCTTCAAGGCGCTCCTCTTCCTCGGCGCCGGCTCGGTGATCCACGCCATGTCCAATGAGCAGGACATGTGGAAGATGGGTGGCCTCCGGAAGTACATGCCGATCACGTTCGCGACCATGGCCATCGGTTGGCTGGCGATCAGCGGGCTCTTCCCGTTGTCCGGTTTCTGGTCGAAGGACGAGATCCTCGCAGCGGCGTTCGCCAAGGGCGGGTTCTTCACCATCCTGTGGGTGATCGGGGTCGTCACGGCGATGATCACCGCCTTCTACATGACCCGGCTCATCATCCTCACGTTCTTTGGCGACAAGCGCTGGGACGAGGGTGCTCATCCGCACGAGTCACCGTTCACGATGACGATCCCGTTGATCATTCTGGCCGTGTTCTCCGCCGTTGCGGGCCTGTGGAACACCCCGGTCCGACTCGGACTCGAGCACTTCCTCGAGCCGACGTTCGGCAGCATCCACCAGGTCCATCCTGCGGGAGGCCTGACCGTGTGGGCGCTGGCGCTGATCTCGCTCGCCGTGATCGTCATCGGCATCCTCGTCGCCTACGGTCGGTACGGGCGTGGTGACCTCCCGACAGAGGAAGGCGGCTACTGGGCCGCAGCGCTCAACGGCTACGGCGTCGACGACTTCTACGGCAGGGTCATCGTGGCGCCCGGCAAGGCCATCGCCACCTGGACGGCCATGGTCTTCGATACCAAGGTCGTCGACGGAATCGTCAACGGCCTCGCCTTCGGCGTGCGGGCCTTCGGCTCTTCGATGCGCGTGCTCCAGACCGGCTGGGTCCGCTCCTACGGTGCGGCGATCGTTGCGGGCAGCCTCGGTGTCATCCTCTGGCTCCTCCTCCAGGGGGGTGCGTTCTGATGGAACTCACCCTGCTCATCGCCCTGCCACTGCTCGGAGCATTGGTCGTCGGGTTCCTTCCGAAGCAACGCACCGAACTCGTCTTCCCGGTGGCGCTCGCCGTCAGCATCCTCCCGCTCGCGGCGTCGCTGTGGATCATGGTGAACTTCGTCTCCGGCGAGGCGCTCTTCCAATTCACCGAGGACTACGTACTGTCGGAGACGTTCGGCATCGGCTGGCGCCTCGGCGTCGACGGCATCTCGCTGTGGATGATCGTCCTGACCAGCCTGCTCATGACCCTTTCGATCGCCGCCTCGAAGTCGATCACCGACCGCCCCAGGCAGTACATGGTGGCGATGCTCATCCTCGAGACCGGCCTGCTCGGAGTCTTCCTCTCGCTCGACCTGCTCCTGTTCTTCGCCTTCTTCGAGATCGTGCTGGTCCCCATGTACCTCCTGATCGGCATCTGGGGTGGGGAGAACCGGGCGTACGCGTCGATCAAGTTCGTTCTGTTCACAGCCTTCGGCTCGATCTTCCTACTTGTCGGGATCATCGTGCTGGCG
>JAUVNV010000097.1 GCA_030599515.1 Acidimicrobiia bacterium | reverse complement strand
GCGAAGCCGAGGGCGGCTGCGCCCTCACCAAGGTCGCACACCACCCCGGCCCACTCGTGGCCGGGGATGAACGGGTACGACGGTGGCCAGAACCCCGGGTAATCGCCCCGCAGGAGGTGGGCATCAGTGCCACAGATGGTGACGGCTTTCACCCGGCACAGAACCTCTTGGGGCCCCGGGGTCGGCTTCTCAACCTCCTCGACGGAGAACTCGTTGGGAGCAGTGAGCACCAGGGCCTTCATGACCATCACCTCTCAGAGCATTGCGAGCGGGTCCACCATCGACCCGGTGGCCCCACGGATCTTCAGCGGAAGCATCACGAAAAGGAACTCGTACACCCGATCGCGAGCGATCTCCTCCAGATAGATGCTCTCCAGCAGGTAGATCCCGTTCTCGATGAGCAACTTCGTGTGCACCGGTTGTGGATTCGCCGGTGCGCCGCGATCCGGCGTCGGCATGACCTCGTACGTCTCGGTGTCGGTACCGGTGGCGACCACGCCCTTCTCCAACAGCCACTCGGCAGCGGAGAGATCGGGGCCGGCCGTCTTGTGAGCCTCCATGGCCTCGGCATCCGGCCAGTACTTGAGATAGCCCGTGCGAATGAGTACGACGTCCCACGGACGGACCTCGACACCCTGCGCCTCAGCAATCGCTTTCAACTCGTCCGCGCCGACCGACTCACCGGCCGGCAGTGCATCCACACCCCGGTAGGTGGGTGGGTCGAGCAGGACACCCCTCGTGAAGAAAGGCGGGAGGTGCGAGGCATCGCCGACGATGGGACCGTGATCCGTGAGGTGGTCCGCGGTGTTGCCGCCGCCGTACCAGTGGTTGTCTTCGCCGATGGTCATGTGGCCGAGAGCGTCGATGTGTGCCCCGGAATGAGAGCACGCCATCAGGTACTCGGCCATGTAGCCGAGACCGACCTCGTTGGGCGGCCCCCACGGCTGCACCCCACCGGCCTTGATGCCCGGGGGAGATCGGTAGTTGAGAACCTGGAACGGCGGATGCCCGGGGAAGAGCGGCATTCCGGTGAAGCGGGGGGTCGACAATGAGTAGGATCGGCCTTCCTTCACCATTCGGGCCGCTTCGACGATCTTCTCGGCCGGCATGTCTCTGACCGGGCCCACATGCTGAATCTCACTCATGCTCGATCCCTCTCCCTCATTGCTTCCCACACTCGCTGCGGTGTCAACGGCAGGTCACGGATCACCAGGCCGGTGGCGTCGCGTACGGCGCTGCCGACGGCCGGAGCCGTGCACAACAGGCTGCCCTCACTGATGCCCTTGACGCCGTAGGGTCCGGGGCCGTCCTTGTTCTCGATACTCGCGCTGATCAACTCAAGAGGTAGATCCTTGCTGGTGGGGATGCGATAGTCGATGGCGCCCAGGTTCCTGATCCGCCCGGTGTCGTCGTGGATGATCACTTCCATCAGCGTGTGCCCGAGACCCATGATCGCGGCACCGTCGTCCTGCCCCTTCACCTGCTGTGGGTTGAGTGCCGTGCCCACATCGCCGACGGTCACGTGCTTGACGATCTGGATCTCTCCCGTCTCACCATCGACCTCGACCTCGATGGCCGTGCAGTTGAACTCGAAGAACGCAGCCGACCCGGCGAGCGGGTGGTCGGGCTCCTTTTCTTTTCGCATCTCGCCGTTCCCGATGACCTCACCACCGAGCGGGCCGAGGCCCTCTCGGACCACATCGACGATCGGCAACTCCTCGCCGGTCAGGCGTACGGTGCCGCTGTCGACTTCGATGTCGACCTCGTCCGCCCCATGGAGCCGGGCGGCCATGGTCTTCACCTTGCCGTGGATTTCCTTGCAGGCCCGGTACACGGACGTGCCCATGAGCACGGTGGACCGACTGGCGGAGGTCTGCTGGTCGAACGGCACGGTCGCCGTGTCGCCCATGATGACGTTGATGCTCTCGATGGGGATACCCATCTCCTGGGCGACGATCTGGGCGAACACGGTCCTGGCACCCTGACCCATGTCCGAAGTACCACAGAAGATGAGCGCGCTACCGTCGACCAGCAACCGCACCGTCGAGTAGGACAGGCCCGTCGTTGGTCCGGATTTCAACCCGATGGCGATTCCCCGGCCGCGTCCTTCGGGCACCGGAGTATCCCAACCGATCAACTCGGCGGCCTTGTCCACCGTCTGGCTCCAATCGCCATCCGCGGGCAGGTCGCCCGGGATGAACTCGAAGCCCTTCTCCGGCAGATTGCGCCTCCTGATGTCGAGGCGATCAATCCCCAGTTCGAGTGCCGCCTCGTCCAGTGTCGACTCGCGCGCCCAGGTGATCTGGGGCACACCGAACCCACGGAACGCTGTCGTCGGTGTGGTGTTCGACAGAATCGTCCTTCCCACGATCTTCACGGCCGGAATCCGATACGGCCCGGCGGCCACATAGGACGACTTGCCGGCAACGCGGTCGGCGATGTCGACGTACGCCCCGATGAGGTAGTTGGTCTCGATGTCGCTGAAGACCATGTCGCCTTCGCTGGTCAGTCCCAGCCTCACCCTGACCCTGGTCGATGATCGCCGAACGGCCTGGAAGGTCTCCTCGAGCGACATGACCAGACGCACCGGCCTGCCCGCCTTCATCGCCATGTAGGAGACCAGCGGCTCGAGCTTGGCGTGCTGCTTGCCGCCGAACCCGCCACCGGGATCGGGAGCGAAGATCCGGAGCTTCGAGAGCGGCAGGTCGAGCATCTTGGCCAGAATCTTCTGGAGGAGATACGGGTGCTGGATCGTGCTCCAGACGTTGAGTTCATCACCATCCGGTTCGGCGATGAACGCGTGCGGCTCGATGGCGAAGTGGGTGACCATGGGGAACTCGTACTCCCGCTCGATCACATAGTCCGCCTCGCCTTCGACTGCGCTGATGTCGCCCCAGCCGAAATTGAACTCGGTCCTGATGTTGGAGTAGGCGAACGGGTCTCCGGACCGCGACGACGGATCCTGTACCAAGGGAGCGTCGGGGTCGAGTGCTGCGTCGATGGTATGGACCCCGGGCAGGGCTTCGTACTCGACCTGGACCAGGGCGACGGCCTCCTCTGCAGCCTCCCTCGTGTCGGCGGCCACAGCAGCGACCGGCTCGCCGTGGTATTTCACCTCGCCGACGGCGAGGACGGGGCGGTCCTGGTACTGGGGCCCGAATCGCGGCATCGGGTGCGGGAGGTCGTCCGGCGTCAGGATGAGCCGGACACCGGGAACCTGCGCTGCCTTGGTGGTGTCGATCGAGATGATCCGGGCCCGTGCCTCCTCAATCTTCACGAGTTTGGCGTGCAACTCGTTGGGCAGATGGATATCGGCGACGTACTGCTGTGCACCGGTGACTCGATCCCGCCCGCCGACCCTGTTGGGTGAGGAGCCGACGAGTCCGTTGGAAGTCATTCCTTCCCCGCTTTCGCGGCCACCATGACCGCCTCGGTGATCTGCAGATACCCGGCGCAGCGGCAGAGATTCCCGCCGAGCGCCTCGTTCACGTCGTCGATGGTGGGATCGGAGTTGCGCTGCAGGAGGGCGTGAGCCGACATCAGCTGACCGGGAATACAGAATCCGCATTGCGGGGCGCTGAGGTCGAGGAACGCCTGTTGAAGGGCGTTCAGGTGCCCGTCCGTGGCCAAGCCCTCGACGGTGATGACGTCCCGTCCGTCGATCTCGACGGCCAGCATGAGGCACGAGTTCATCGGTATGCCATCCATGATGACTGTGCAGGCGCCACACTCGCCGACCACGCAGCACTCCTTGGAGCCGGTGAGTCCGAGTTGGTCGCGCAGGACATCGAGCAACGTGAGGTTCGCGGCGACCTCGAACGCACGGTCGCGACCGTTGATGGTTGTCTCGATGTGAATCGTTTCGCTCATGACACTCCCCGCACTTCCGCCAGGCGCCCGCGGGCTCTTCCGACGGCACGGGCTCCGAGTACGCGCAGCATCGCCCTCCGGTAGTCCGGGCTCGCCCGCAATGACTTCACCGAAGGGCTCGCGTCGGCGAAGATCCCCTCGAATACCGCTGCTCTCGCCTCGGCCGGGGCGTCCGGGTCGGCGAGAACACCCGTTTCGTCCACTCTGAGCCAAGCTCGTGGTCCCACGCTCCCGAAGGCAACACGCGTGATGCCGGCATCATCGACAGCCGCGCACAGGGTGACCGATGCCAAATCGGTACCCCTCCGGCGGGTCATACGCTCATAGGCACTGCCCAGCGGCCGGGACGGCACCGTCAGCTCCAGTGCGATGGCGATCTCGCCGTCTTGGAGGTTCGTCCGCCCCGGGCCGACGATGAAGTCATCGATGGCCACCCGGCGGATTCCGGCAGGCCCGGCCACCACGACGATCGCGTCGTACACGAGCAGCGGTGGAGCCGTATCGGCAGCCGGCGATCCGTTACAAATGTTGCCGAGCAGCGTTGCCCGGTTCCTGATCTGCACCGACCCGACGACGACCGCGGCCTCGGCCAGGGCCGGGAAGTGTCTGTTGATGCCCTCGTCGTCGACCACCTCGGTCATCGTGGCCGTGGCACTCAAAGTCACCGTATCGCCGTCCCAGACGAGTGACGGGTAGAACTCGGCGATCCTCTTCAGATCGACGACGACCGTGGGCTCGCGGTACCGGTCCCTCATGGCGATCACCAGGTCGGTGCCGCCTGCGAGTATCTCGACATCCGAACCGCTCGCGGCGAGCACCCGAATCGCCTCGTCCAACGACTCGGGACGTTCGTAGGAGAACTCCTTCATCTCGTAACGCTTCCTTGTTCGTCAAATGACCTTGTCGGCCTCATCCATCAGGACCTGCGGCGTCGCCGCTCGGATGAAGAAGAATGGCCGACTGGAGAACTGTTCGATGTAGGCGGCACGCGCCTTGCGCAGCTCGAGGGTATCGGTCAGCGGCATGGGCCATTCCGGCGCCAACAGCTCGTTGGTGAGGAAGTAGTTCTGCAACGAGTGGAACGCCTGGAACTGCTTCTCGAAAGCGCCCATCTCCACCGTGCTCGGATCGAAATTGCCGTCGATGGCCGGCACGACAACGACGTCCACGGTGGTCGGTTCGTCGTAGTCCTCCCACGTCGGCATCTCACCGAAGAAGATCTCCACGCCGCGATCGGGTGCAGCCTTGTCGGCGCGCTCGGTCCCCTTGGCGCGACTCTTGATGAACACGGTCTTGGAACCCATCACCACAGTGCCGTTCTCGTCGATGACTGTTGTTTCAGTGGAAATCAACTCGCCCCCGCGACGGCACGCTTCGATCTGACACATGCTCTTGCCGTGGTTGGATTCACCACCGAGGAAGAGCACCGTCTTGCCCTTGTATCGCACTGCCGCCGAGTGAAAGGGATGCAGGCCCTTGGCCTCCATGCGCAGGGCGAGGACGGTCACGATCGCCTTCTGGATCGGACCCTCGGCCCAGTCTCCTTCGAACAGCATCGTGCGGCCGTCCCAGGTCACCGACTTCTCGGTTGCGTCGCGATCCCAGATCATGTCGGGCTCGTCGAGTGTGACCTCGGAATGCAGCTGCACAGCGGCCAGCCGGTAGTTGAGGAAATCCATGTTGTCGAGGACGTGCTCGGGAACCTCGGAGCCGACGACGTCGACCCTAATCCGCGCCGTTCCCGCCGACATCTCCTCGGAAAGCGTTGCCATTGCTGTGTCTCCTTGCTTTGTTGTTCGTGCGTTGTGCCGTCAACCCGGACCGCTCTCAGCTATCCGGCGGTCGCGGTGCATACGTCGGACCCCGGGTGGCAAGAAATGGTTCCCGACCGCCCGGAGGGCCCTGTTCAGGTCTCTGACCGGTGTCACCAGCCCATCTACCGGCTACTCGCGTCGACACCGGGTGCCGCCGCTGCCCACAAGATCTCAATCTTGATCTCAGTCCTTCGCGACCTCCTCGGCTACCCGGTCCAAGTTCTTGAGCAGGTCGGCTGCCTCGGCTGCGTGTGTACGGCTCATCTCCGCCGCGCGAATGGGATCCTGCTCACGGATGGCAGTGAGTATTCCTTCGTGCCTCCGCGACAGCCAGTGCAGATCCACACCGGGCACCGATGTTGAGATGAAGGTCCGGGCAAACGGCTCGAGCATCGACCACTGGCGCTGCAGAGTTCGGTTCTCGGACGCCGCGACGATCCTGGCGTGGAACCGGGCGTTGTACATTGCGACGTCGTGGGCGTCGCCTCGGTCGGCCGCCTCATTCATCGCCGCATACAGCTCTTCGAGATCAGTGATGCACGCTTCGGTGCGGTGCTCTGCAGCCAGTCGCCCGGCCAACGCCTCGAGTTCCGCGCGCACGGCGATGGCCTCCGTGAGCTCTGCCCTGGTTGGTTTCCGCACCCTCGCACCCTTGTGGGGCTTCATCTCGACGAAGCCGAGGATCGCGAGATCCCGGAGCGCTTCCCTCACGGGAGCCTGGCTCACACCCAGCTCCCGGGCAACCCGGGTCTCGATGATGCGAGACCCGGGCGCCAGTTCTCCTTCGAGAATCCACGTGAGAATGCGGTCCTTGACTCCCTCGGAGAGAACCTCCCTCGTTACGGGCGTCGATTGCGTCTCTTGTGAATTCTTCATGTCAGGTATGTAGAACTCGGGGAGCCCACTCCTATCCCTCGAGGATCTCGACGACGCCGCTTGTGCCGTCGACCCTCAGGCGGTCGCCGGTCTTGATCTCTCGTGTGGCGATTCCGGTACCGGTGACCCCGGGAATGCCGAACTCACGAGCCATCACCGCTGGATGCGCAACCATGCCGCCGGCATCGCAGACGATGCCGCCGATGATTGCGAAGATAGGAGTCCACGCCGGATTCGTCATCTGGCACACCAGGATGTCACCCTGCTTCACCTGGTCGAACTCCTCCGGAGAGGCGACGACCTTGGCAACGCCTTCGATGACGCCCGGAGAGACGCCCAGGCCCTCGACCTTGCCCTTGGTCTCCGTGTCGTGATGCAACTTCTCGGGGAAGCCCCACAGGTTCAAGTATGGGAACTCGAGCTGGGACTCGGTCGCCGTCCCGATGAAGTCCGGTGGCCGAATCTTCTCCTGCTCGGCACGTACGGCACGCCGCTCCGCGACGATGCTCTTCGCGTCGAAGTTCTCCGGGTCGCCGATCAAGTAGCGCAGCTCGTTGTACTTGAGATATATCGTGTCGTCGGGCTCCGTGAGCGCACCCATCTCAACCAGCTTCCGGCCAATGCAGATCAGCACCAACCGCGTGTGCAAGTGAGTGCCCTGATCGATGTAGAAGTGATGGTCCGGGGTGAGCGGCGCGATCTTCAGGTTGATCTCGTTGGCCGCCTTCAGCGCCTCGAGCACCTCGCCCTCGGGGATGCCCTCGAGCAGTTCAGCTGACGCCTTCTTGATGTCCTCAGCCAGGTCGGCGACAACCGGTCGGTGGTCGTAGTCCGAGTCCAGGTAACCCTTGATCACGTCGAGCACCGGTTCCGGTGTCTCGAAACGCGAGGGGTAGATGAACTCGTGACTCCACACCGCGTGCCAGCCGAACTCGCGCTGGTAGGACTTCAGACCTTCTTCGATGAACTTCTGACCACGCTCCGTGCCTTCGAGTTCTGCGAGGATCTCGGCGCCATTCTCCTTGGAGAACGCCGCGCGGAGAATCTCGTCCTCTCTGACCTCGTCCTTCAGTGCGACCAGCAACGCGATCCCATCCCAGTTGCGATCGGCAGACGAGTTCTGCAAGCGGCCGAGGATCTCCTCGTGCTTCTGAGCGATCTCACCGTCGAGCGCCGCTTCGAGCGTGCCCCGGAGGGCCAGCGTCGATGACAGCTGCGCGAAATTGAGCATCCAGTGGATCTTCCAGTGGCGATCGAGGATATCGATCGCGTCCTCGAGGATCACAGCCCAATCCGCGAGCGGGATCTCTTCCCACATGTCGATCTTCGACTCGAGGAACTTCAGGTTGCGCGTCATCTCGGGGACGAGTCGGTCCCTCCACCAGTCGGGGAAGTTGGCCCCGTACACCGGGAGCACCGCGCCCAGGTAGGCGCCGATCTTCTCCGCATAACCGGGATCGTCGTTCGAGGGGACCCTCGGGCGGTACTGGAAGCCGAGTTGCTCGGTCGGGACGGCCATGTCCGCGTCCGCGGGGATGGCTGTCGTGTATAGGTAGCCGTTGACGACTTTCCCGATCCAGTCGGTGGCAAACGGCGTGCCGAACCGACGGAACATGTGGTCACACGTGAGCACCCAGTTGCCGATGTCGTTGTACATCGGCGACACGGGGCGCGGGCAATGCAGGTCGTCGTAGACCCAGAACAGGTTCTTTTCCTTCTCGGACTCCCACTCGATGGGGAAGCTCTCGTCTCCGAAGAACTCCGCCACCACCTTGCTTGTATCTGCCATCCGGTGAATCTCCTTCCTCAACGCAACAGCGCCGGGATCTCCCCACGATGGGCCCGACCGCGGTCCGACGCCCTTATGTGCAATCTGATGAGCCGGGCTTTTGCGTTGGTGCTCCTCTCCCTAAATCGGTCGAACCGGTACGGCGCGAAGCACTCGTGGAGTGCGTCGGGCGTCTGCCAGGCCGGGCGGACCGTCGCGACGAGGGTCTTCACCATGGCACCGTCGTGGTCCGACACCTGCTCGCACGTATCCTCGATAATCGATTACTTCCACTCTACGGACACACATGGGGGTCCGTCAACTTCGGGTTCGGCGTTCGCTCGCCCCTCGAAACCCCTGCGCGATCGTCGAATCTCCAATCGAAGGAGAGCGACGGAGGAAGCTCAATCGAGTGCGTATGAGGTTGGCCGACTGCTTGAAGGGCGGCAGCTCCCTCCCGACGGTCAGTCGGTCCCGTTGTCGTTTCCTCGATGCTCGACGATCGCCTCGAGCACCTTCTCCGCTGTGAGCGGGAGGTCCCTGATCCG
>JAUVNV010000044.1 GCA_030599515.1 Acidimicrobiia bacterium | reverse complement strand
CTCTTCGTGGTTGCGGTGCTGATGTTCGGGTTCATGGGCGTCATGCTCGGCCCCATGTACACGCTCATCGACGAAGCAATGGCCACCCTCACCGAGGCGTTCTCACCCGAGCTCCTTGCCCTGTTCGGCGGCGGGGACATGGGCACCCCTGAGGGCTGGTACCAGATCGAGACGTTCGGCATGATGGCCCCCATCGCGGTCATGGTCGTCACCGTGACGATCGGGGCCCGAGCCCTGGCCGGAGAGGAAGAGCACCGCACCATGGGTCTCCTTCTCGCCAACCCGATCAGACGCTCGACCGTGATCTACCAGAAGACGCTTGCGATGATCCTCTACGGAATGGCGGTGGGCCTCGCCACGTTTGCCGGCGTCGCAGTCGGGTCCCTCCTCGGCAATCTGGGGATGTCGGTCGGCAACATCGGTGCGACGTGCCTTCTCCTGACGCTGCTGGGGCTGGTCTATGGGGGGGTCGCACTCGCCCTCGGCGCCGCTACCGGCCGGATGAGGATCGCCACGTTCGGGACGACGGGACTCGCCCTCATCGCGTTCGTGGCCAACGGGCTGCTGCCGTTCAGCGAGAATCTGTCGGGTCTCGTGAAGTGGCAGCCGTTCTACTATTACCTGAGCAGCGACCCGCTCATGAACGGCATGAACTGGGGCCACGGAGCGATCCTCGCAGGCCTCACCGCCATCCTCATCGCCTTGTCCATCTTGCTCTTCCAGCGCCGGGACCTCCGCCAGACCGGCTGACCGACGATGGTCTGTCCTCAAGGGACGCTCGAATTGGCATCCGAGGAGGCGCCCGAACCGATCGCCAGGTGCTCTGCGAACCCTGGGCTCGCAGTGGCGCATAGGTACCTTGCCAGCCCACAGTTCACAGATATCTGCGGCCCGTCACGCTCCCTCGATCGCAGTCACGGTCCCCGCCGCGCCGTCGACCACCACCATCTGCCCGTCACGGAATCGGCTCAGTGCTCCTTCACATCCCACGACTGCGGGCAAGCCGTACTCCCGAGCGACGATCGCAGGGTGCGACAGCAACCCCCCGCCTTCGGTCACGAGTGCACCGATCATCGGAAAGACGACTTCCCACGGCGTTGCCGTGATGGGCGCCACGAGCACGTCGTTCGGCTGGACCTTGCCGAGATCGTCGGGATCCATGACGATGCGCACCTGTCCCGTGTGAACACCCGGTGATGCCGCCACCCCATCTACACCCTCCGCGAGTTCAGCCGGACGCTGATCGTGCGTGATGATCAGAGATATCGCCTTCATGATTCGTTGCACATCCGTTGGGAAGATCTCCGGATCCGGCATCGGCGCCTCTCCACCCAGGTGGGCCTCAGGTGAGCGGCCTTTCGCCCAGGCATGCTGGCCGCGGCGGGTCCGAACCACGGCCGCCTGATCAGATGGTTCCTGTAGCCAGCCGGTGATCTCATCAAGGGACAGGAACACGACGTGAACCGGATCGCTGAGGTCCTTTTCCCACGCCATTCGACGACCGACCTCGAGAGCGATCAACCTATTGATCCCCAGCACGCGGGCGTGGACGGCCTCGCCCTCTTCACGGATCGGGTAGGTGTCGCGAGCCTCTGACACGAGTCGGCCGAATCGAGCGGCCTCTTCTGAGTTGAGTGAGTCACTGAGTTCCGAAGCGAGTTGCTCGGCCCCTGCTGTGGGATCGTCCTGCCGGGGCATCGTCGCTATGCGCGCGAGTTCCAGGTCTGGCTGCTCGAGCAGTGTCTTCGCCGAAAGGTCGAACCCGAGAACCCGAAGACCATGGTCGTGCAAGTGTGCTCGATAGGCTCTCACGAAATCCGGATCGGTGGTTTCAAGCCGACCGATGACATCGCCGTCATCGCCCACGATCGTTGCCCTCCCTTCTTCGGAGAGCGAGCCTGCGAGCGACGCGACGGAGTCCCGGTAGGCCGATGGGCTCGCCCCCGCAAGAAGCCGCGTCGCCGTTTCCATACCACCTCCGAGTGTCGACTCCACGAAGTCATGCAGATCGGACAGGGGGAACAGGTAGGCGGGGTCGGTGACCATGTTCCAGCCGAACACCTCACGGGCGAGTTCGGCAGCTTCTACAACCAGCCGAGCAAGTTGCTCGTTCGTGAGGGCCGCGCGGTCGAGATCGAGCCAGGTGTCGACGGTGGAGGTGATGCGCGGTCCAACGTCTGCCCGCCACTCGTGGAGGAGAGAACGATCGACCCGTTGTTCCATCGCCTCGCGTGCTGCCCGTTTGCGGCTGCGGAGCAGCGGCACGATGCGGAAAAGCGCTCGCATGACGGGCTTCGGCGGGAACGGCGAGCCCGGCTTGCCGGCCGGCGGCACGACCTGCACGTAGAGGTAGCCGTTGATGATCCGCATCGACAGCTGCCGGATCGGCGCCCCGTACGTCTCGGCGAGGCGGCGGCTTCCGCGCTCAAAGCCTTCGGTGAACACCGACGCGGTAAGGGGCGTCATCGGCAGGCGGTTGTGGGCGGAATCCCACTCCCAAGGGCCGGGCGGCGCTTCCTCGTTCATCGGAATCGGCTCGACCTCGTCGAGCGTGGTGATCGGACGCGCCTGGAGGAGCAGGATCTCATCACCCAAGATGGCCCACTCGACGTCCTGAGGACGGCCGGTTTCCCGTTCGCATCGGAGCGCTAGATCGGCAACGGCTTGCGCCTGGGCAGCGGTCAGCACACCGAGGTCGGTGATCTGCTCCGCGCCGCGCGCGACGTTCCACCGCTCACCTATCTGCTCCCCGGAAGCGAGGTGATCCCCAAGCCCCCGGACCGCCTCGATGACCACCACGCGCTCTCCGGTGACCGGGTCGCGAGTGAACGCGGAACCCACAGGCGATTCCGGCGCTGATCGTGTCCACGGATACTCGGTCTGAAACGGGCCCCGGAGGGGAGTCGACGTCCAGACGGACGTCGTTCTCCCGCTCCGGGGCCGTGAGCGGAGCAGGGGCCACCGTCACGTTCGCGTTGGTCCACGCGATCCTCATCAGCGATATCTGGTTCATGCTTCCGATCATGGTGCCGGCGGGCGCTGCCTGCGGCCTCTGCATTGGGTGGAGCTACGGGCGGATGATCGACCCCCTTCCCTGGGTAATTGGTTCGGCTACAACTCGGTGTACGTCGCGATGTTCTTCCTGCTCGGCGCCGCGTCGATGCTTGCCTTCGATCCGGTGACGACCGCTGCCGTACTCACCGAGGCGAATGAGCCGGTCGGTGACCTCATCATGAGCGCCATGCCCATGACGGTCGTGTTCACACTTGTCGCAGCAGCGGTCGTCGGCTTGCTCTTCGGACGCAAGCGATCTGACTATCTCGTCGCGTTGTTGACGTGCACCGTTCTCGTCGTATTTCTCGGACTCAACGTCTCCGTAATCGGATTGGTCGCCTTTCCAAGCGGTTCGGTCTACCTCGTCGCAGAGCTCCTCGGCCTGATCGCTGCCCTCGGCCTGGCGTTTGCGGTCATGTTCGCCGCGTTGGAACGAGAGCCTCTCGCGGACGCATGAACGGCCTGCAGACGGGCAAAGGGCGAGGCACCGGCCCACCCACAAGGCTGGTCATCCGCCAATGACGGCCGCGACGCCCCAGACCACCAGGACGACGCCGCCGATCATCGAGATCATCTCGCCCCGCCGCGACACCTTCTCGAGCAGAACGAACACCGCCAGTACCACGACCCAGGCCAGGTTCATGACTCCGAGCACGAACAGCAGGACCATGATTGCCCAGCAACAACCAAGACACAGCGTCCCGTGATGCAGACCCATCCTGAAGGCGCCCGGCTTCCCGTCTCGCCAGGAGGTCATCAAGAACCCCATGGGTGTACGGCATGCTCCGAGGCTCTGTCGTTTCACCGGCGAGAACTGGAAGATCCCGGCTCCGACCAACAGCAAGCCTGCCAACCCGCTCTCCGTCGCAACTCCCATACCGTTGACCAGCGCCATGCTGTGGAGAATCCACTGAAGGCCTGTTGCCGCCGTTGCGAACGCCGCCCACACCATGATGTAGCCGGCGACGAACACCACTGTTGATCCGTCCCGATCCCCGTTCGCTCTGCGATCCATGCGGTCGTAAGCGAGCACCATGGGTACCGCCGAAGGCAGCATCATCGCCGCCATCATCACCGCCCACATCGTGACCATCAACGCGGCCTGGGCCGGCGACCAGGCGGACGTCATGGGCATCGCCAGCACCGACGACATGTCCCCCATCTGCGTCGTCAGGAAACCGAGGTATGCCCACGACGCCGCCGTGAACGCCAGCAGACCGACGACGACCGCGCCGCGGGCCCGACCGAGCGCGATCGTCGCTGTATCGGTCATGCCGCGTATTCGAAGGGCGAGTAGAAGCCGTTCTTCTCAGCGAGTTTCCACTGCATCCCATAGTCGTCGTAGGTCAGATGCTCGGAACGTGACACTACGGCGGCAAATCCGGGTGAAATGCCCAGCGGATGGCCCTCGACCGTGGCCTCGCCGTCACCTTGTCCGACAATGGCATCAATGGCCACGTCTGCGATGCCGGCGATCGTCATCGACGTCCGCTTACCGGTCGTCTCGAACTCGATCGATGCCGGACCGGCACCGAGCACCTCTCCGATGTGATTCGCCAGGAGCGCCGGATGACCACCGGCCTGACCCGAGAAGATCATCGCCAGAGCCTGCTGCTGGGCCTCAGATGCTCGGTCGTCGAGATACAGGGCCACCTGCCACTGCACCTCAAGCATGTGGCCGGGGGACAGGATGGCGAGAGCGACGTTCAAACCGTCGAGTCTCGTCCCGTCGAACTCACCTTCGTCGATGTGCCACCCGACGAGCACGGTGCAATCGTCATCTGTGGGTGGGCTGAGAAACACGCACGGACACGCTGCCTCGCAGTTGCACGCCTCGAAGTACTGTCCCTTCAATTCCCAGGTCATGGATCTCCTCCTCGTTCGACCTGCCGGCACGGTCACGCACGGACGTCAAGAGGAGTTCAAGGATCGATCAACACTCCATCGGAGATCCAGCGACGGGAGGGCACTGAACAGAGCCTGGCGACGGATCCCTTCCTCTCTGAGGAACCTAACGGGAGAAGGGCAGGAGAGTGCTCTCCTGCCCTTCTCGTGGATTGTGTTGTGCGCCCTATGGCCGGTGGATTGTGAACTGGACGTCCTCGCAGAACGGAGTGCAGCCCATCTCCACATAGGTGAGCTGTTTCAGCAGCTGAGGACCGCCTCGCGCCTGTCCATGGCTCTGGATGACGAGGTGCACCTCAGCGTCATTTCCGCTTGCGGTGAGCAGGGCGCCGCCTTCCAGGCCAGCCGGGAAGAGGATCTGGTGGTCACTCATGGTGTCACTCCTCTTCAGCCGTGCGCCGAACTCGGCAGTGCCGTTGGCCTTGGCGATATTCGCAGTGGCGTTCCCCACTCCGATGCCGGCCGCCTTGACTCCTTCCACATTCAGGCCATTCTCCGGGTTGCCATCGGCGAATATGTCATCCTCGCCACAGCCCGGGGCGCTACACGCATCGGGGTTGTTGAACACGACCCACCAGACCGTGTACGCATCCCCAGGAGTGAGTCCCTGAGCTTCGACGGCTGCCAGCACCATCCCATCCGTGCGAGTCAGATTCGACTCACCGCCGGTACCGGACCCATCAGTGAACCAATACACATCCTGCGTATCTGTGTTCGAAGGCTGAAGGTGCCCTGCTGCGACCGCCACGCCGGCGATCATCATGAGCGCAAGCAACGCAACGCCAAAGATCGCTGTTCTCGTCTCCATCTTCCCTTCTCCCTCCTTCTCGGACCCATCACCGAGAGTGTTCGATCGTTCGATGGCGTGCCCATCGTGCCGAGTACCGCTAACTACCGTCGAACTGCATCAGGAGAACTTCAAGGAACGATCAAATCCGCGCTCGAATGGTTTCAGGCCTCTCGGACTGACACGCCGTCACCGAGAGCGCGGGCGATGGCATCGAGACTCATAGTCACCAGTTCGGGCATCGACATGATCGACCCTCGGACGGTGAGTCGCGTGTACTCGGAATCACCCAGCACTTCTTTGAGTTCGGCCACCAGTTGTGGATGAGGGTGGCTGAGGACCGAACTGGATTCGACCAGCAGGGCACCCGAGAGGATCGTTGCATCGTCTGGGAGGCCGACATCGGACAGCGCGCGTACGAGGTAGCGCCACGTGAAGCGAAGTTGTGTGTCGTCTCCAGCCCGGTGCCAGTGGTCGATGACGCTGGCGAAATCCTGGAATCCCCCACGCAGATTGCCGTGACCGGTCCTGGTAGAGGCAAGTTCCATCCGAGCGATTCCACCGAACCAGTCGTTCGCCACAGAGTCGGCCATCCGTACCGCCTCCTCGAACATCGAGATCGCCTCTGGTGCTTCTCGGTGCTTGACAGCGAGGCCGTTGGCGTAGAGGGAGAACGCCAGCAAGGTTGGATTGCGGATCTCACGTGCGACTGCCAGTGCTAGCGTCGCGGCCTCGATCGCCTCAGATGCCCGTCGAAGCACGGCATTGGTGAGAGCGACGTAGCACGTTCCCCACACCTCTCTGATAGCGTCCCCGCGCTCCTTCGCCTGTTCTGCCGCTCGCGAATAGTGAACCAACGCCGATCTCGCATCGCCGCGGTAAAGGGCGATATCGGCGACGCAGTCGTCGGGGTGAGCGGATAGTGCGATCACCGTGCCGACGGCAGTCGCTGCGGTGCCAAACCGGACGGCATCATCGAATTGGCCTTCGATCCAGGCGCCGCGGGCTGCGCTCCCGCACACCGCTCTCCACCGAGTGCCACCCGGCGTCGCCGCCTCCCACACCCAACGAGCCCACCTGCTCAGCTCGTAGTGAGATCGGAAGTATCCCCAGTCGGAGATAGAAGCCACGATACGAGAAGCGGTCTCGATCTCCCCGGTCTCGATCGCCCAACCCACAGCGCTGCGAAGGTTGTCGTGAGCGGCGGAGAGTTCGCCCACGGCATCGCTCTCTTCTCGCGTGAGTAGCGAGGCAGCCTCGCGTTCGGCCAGCGCGGCGTAGTGGTGCGCGTGACGTCTGCGAACATCTTGGTCGTCGCCCCCGAGACGATCGAGGGCGAATCTCCGGATCGTCTCGAGAAGTCGGTAGCGCGTGCGGGGGCCCGACGTCTCGGCCATCAAGAGCGATTGATCGACCAGCGTCGACAGCCAACCGCGAACGACATCGGCCGACCCGGGCTGGGGAACACAGACCGAGAGAACGTCCTCGAACAGGAATTGACCGGACATGACGCCGAGACGATCGAGGAGTCGTCGCGGCCTCTCCGAGAGCAGCTCATAGGACCAGCTGATTGTGGCGTCGAGCGTCTCATGTCGGGTCTCCCCGGACGAGTCAGCCTGAGCAATCTGCAGACGCGACTCCAGCGCCGCGACAACTTCAGCGGGGGTCATCGACCCCAACCGGGAAGCGGCAAGCTCCAATGCGAGAGGGAGCCCGTCCAGATTGCAGCACAGATCCACGACGTCGGCACAGTTCGCCTCGGTGAGTTCAAACGCACTGGGCGCTCTCTTCAGCAACAACTCCACCGCCGGCCACCGGCGAAGCTCCTCAATGGAAGCGTCTTCCTCCTTCGGGAGTGCCAGGGACGGGGTGCGCCACTCGAGTTCCCCGTCGATGTGTAGAGGAGCTCGACTCGTTGCAACCAACGTGACCTGCGGGCAACTCCGGGCCAGAGCCGCGAGTGATCGGGCCGTCGTCGCGGCAACGTGCTCGCAGTTGTCGACGATGAGCAGCGCCCTGCGTGGTCGCAGGTACTCGATCAGACTGGCGAGTGGCCCTGAATTCGGGTGAGGTTGGACGCGGACACTCGATGCCAGGATCGTATCGACCGCCGATTCGTCGGATATGGTGGACAGGTCGGCGAAGAAGACGGGTCGCTCTCCCTGCTCGCTGATCCGCCGACCGACCTCGATGGCCAGTCGGGTCTTGCCGACTCCACCGGGGCCGGTGAGGGTCAACACTCGGACCTGTTCGATTCGCGCGAGGAGATCTTCGACCTCCGCTTCGCGTCCCACGAGATCGGTGGTTGGGGATGGCAGAAGCCATCGGGGTTCAGGACTACTCATCGCCGACTCGTGCAGCAGGATCTGCTCTTCGAGCGCTTGGAGCTCCAGGCCCGGCTCTACGCCGAGATCCCGAGCCAGACCGTCCCGCAACCTCCGGTAGACGGCGAGTGCATCGGCTTGACGACCGGATCCGTACAGGGCGCGCATGAGGAGACCGCAGATGTGCTCGTCGAGTGGAGCGTCGACCGCGGCGCGTTCGAGGACCGGGATCACCCGGTCGGGATGGCCGCCGTCGATGGTCGCCTCTGCCCACGCCGCGACTGCGCGTTGACGCTCCCATCCGAGGATCGCCTCCTCCTCCTGCACCCAGGAGCGATCGATGCCCGCAAGGAAGGGGCCCCTCCAGAGATCGATCGCCTCCTCCAGGATTCTGCTGCGGTCACGAGGATCCTCCACCGTTGCCGCTTCCTTGACGGCCATGCGGAAACGCTCGACGTCGGTCTCACCCGATCGAAGATCGAGGCGGTACGTCCCACGCTCGCCCCGCAGCTCGACGGCGGGACCGAGCAAGCGTCGCACGTTCGAGATGTACGTCCGCAGAGACCGGACCGCCCCATCGGGTGCGTCGTCGCCCCACACCGCTCGCACGAGCGTATCGAGGTTGACCGGCTCGCCGTCGTGAAGGACGAGATAGGCAAGCAGGGACCGTTGCTTGGGGCCGCCGCAATCAACGATCGCCCCGTCGACCGCCACCTCGAACGGCCCGAGCAAGCGCAGTACGACGGTGCTCTGAGCGTCCATACTCGCACCCTATCGGAGAATCCGGCGCCCCACATCTCGAGAGACTCGGAGATCTGCGACGCGCATCGCTGTCAAACCGTGGTCAGAAGGGCCAGGTGCTGACGACCCAGAACACGCCCACGCTCGCTGCCAGCACACCGGATCCGTACATCAGTCGTCTGATCCACGCATTTCCAGATCTGCCGGCGAGAGCGCCGATTCCGTATGCGAATGCCCCCATGGCCACAACAGATGCGACGAGGTATGCGAGGAGGTACAGGATCGCCTCGTGCGTTGGGAGCGCCAGCGCGGGCAGAACGCCGAAGAGATGGCCGCCGCCTGCCACACCGTGGAAGATGCCGACCCCGAGCGCCGCATGATGATGGGACCGATCGCCGGGGTCGTGGGCGTGGACATGCTCGTGGCCTTCATCGTCGTGGGAGTGCGGGTGCTCGTGGATCTCGATCCGCCCTGCTCGGGAGACCGCCCAAGTCCCGATGCCGATGAGCAGGAAACCGACGAGGAACTCCGCCCACCCCGACCAGGCCTCAACGTCGACGAGGCCCCGCAACGCCAGTCCGATCCCGCCGATGATGGCAACGCCGATTCCGTGACCGAGACCCCAGAAGACTCCGGTTCGTGCCGCGCCGGACGGATTCTCAACAGCCGCCGGAGCGAGTGCCGCGAGGTGATCCACACCTGAGAAGACGTGCAAACCGCCCGCGGCGAATCCGGTCAGGATGGGAATCATGTGAGCACGGTAATGGGAGCGGCGTTTGACGAAACGTGACGCTCGGCGCTCGATAGCATGGCGTCGTGCCGATCTCCTCCGACATCGTTGGGCTCACGGGCGAGCCGATCACACACGAGATCGACGGCGACTGGGTGACGGCGTACTCGACGGCTGTCGCCGCATCAGCCGCAACCGCCCATCCCTTGTTCCCGGTGTGTTTCGAGTGGCCGATCTTCCTGGATCCCCGACACATACCAACAGGGCTGACGCCCGGCGATCTGTTCAGAGGTGTCCACGTCACCCACGACCTTGCCATCCACCGACCGATCCGCGCGGGCATGACGGTGACGACGACGGCAACGATCACATCGGTGGAATCCCGCCGAGCCGGCGCCTACCAGTTGGTCAGGCTCGACACCGCGGACGCCGAGGGACACCCCGTTGCGACCACGTGGTTCGGCGTGATCTACCGGGGTCTGGACGTAGCCGGTGGCGATCGTTCACTCGAGAACGCCGGGCCGGTCCTCGAACCGTTGCCCACGAATGGCGGCTTCACGAGTGTCCCGATCTCGGTCGCGGCCGACGCCAGTGTGATCTATGCGGAGGCAGCGCGTATCTGGAACCCGATCCATACCGATGCTGCCGTCGCCGAAGCGGCGGGCCTTCCCGGACTGCTCCTCCAGGGAACCGCGACTCTCGCCATGGCCGTGTCGCGCATCGTGGCCGAGCGCTTCGACGGCGACGCCAAGAGTGTCTCTCGGATAGCAGCACGCTTCGGCGCGATGGTCTTCATGCCGTCAACGCTCACACTTCGTATCGGCCCGGCGGTCGACGGCGCCGTGCGATTCGAGGTCCTCGAGCCGGGGGGCGGCAAGGCGATCCGGGACGGACTACTCATCATCCACACCGACTGAAGGCATCTTGCGTAGAAAACGACGGTGAATCCTGTCGTTTTCTACGCAAGACGCCTGGCGTGGGGGACGATCCGGCATAGAGTGGCGCCGTGATCTATCGAATCCGCTGGTGGCTGGCCGGTGCCTTCGCCCGTATCTACACGCTTGTCCTCTTCAAGGGGGTCGAAGTCGACGGCTCGGCACGTCACGATGGTCCACGCCTCATCGTGGCGAACCACTTCGGTGGCCTCGTCGACGCGATCGTCGTCGTCCGGGCGCTCGGTGGTCTGCCATATATCGTCGCCAAATCGACGCTCTTCAAGAGGCTTCCCATGAGACTCGGACTCCGGGCATTGGGAGTCGTCCCGGTCTATCGCCAGATGGACCACTCGGACACGGCGAAGAACACCTCGTCGTTCCACGAAGTGGCGAAGGTGCTCTCCAAAGGCAGGACCGTTCTCATCTTCCCGGAGGGCACGGTCACGGACACTCAGGAACTCCAGAAGGTCCGTACCGGCGCCGCCCGCATGGCCCTGAGCGCGATCGAAGCGGGGGTCCAGAACCTGGCGATCATCCCTGTGGGTATCACCTACGAGGACAAGGTCTCGTCGCGGTCCCGCGTTCTCGTCGAGGTGGGGGATCGGATCACGGAGGACGAGATCGTCGAACTCGCCGGCAGGCAGGAACCCCGGGAGTCCGATCGCGTTCTCGTGGATCAAGTGACCAGCCTCATCGCCGAACGCCTCGGAGCGGTCTCTCCCGACTTCGGATCCCTCGTACGGGAACGGACGATGATGCTCGCAGCCTCGATCCACCTGAGAACCGGGATGTCGAAGGCATTCTCCGAGCCGACCATGGCCGAACTCCGGACGGTCGCCCAGGAACTCGCTAGTTCGATCGACGTCAGGGATGAGAATCGACTCGCCGCCACCGGGCGGTACCAACTCGCCCTCACGGCCAGCGGCCTCGGAGACGACCAGATTCAGCCGATGCCAAAGACGACGGATCTCGCCAGGGTGGCGCTCGTCAAGGGCATCATCGTGGTAGCGATGGCACCGTTCGCCCTGCTCGGTTTGACCGCCAACTTCGTCGCGATCCTGCTCGTCATGGCGGTCGGGGCCCTCGTGAAGGAACCCGTGTCGAAGGGGACCGCTCGTGTGATCACGGGCATGGTTGTCTTCCCGTTGTCGTGGATCGTCTTATTGATTCTCAGTGACCCGAATACCGTATGGATCGCCCTCTTGTTTGTCATCGTCGGACTCGTGTTCCTGGTGCTGGGGATCACTCAGGTCGTCGATCTCTTCGAGGCGCTATCAGGCTGGTGGGCTGTTCGCAATCATCTCGCCCTCTTGCCGGACCTGACGAAACTCCGTATCGAGGCAGACACTGAACTGTCGGACATCCTCGGTGAAGCATGATCGAACTGGATTGGCCGATGATCAGCGCCGTCCTTCTGCTCTTGGTCGGCATGTGGGCTGCCGCTGCGACCTTCAACGCTTTGTATCCGTTCCGTCAGACGGCGTTGCTCTTCCCAAGCATGTTCTGGTCGTGGTTCGTGATCGGACTGCCGGGTCAACTCGTCCTGTTCCAGATGGTCGTCGCCGGCATCCTCATCTGGATGGGAGCACTGGGGTACGCCGTCGGCTGGGTCGGCGTCGTTCTCCTCGTCTTCTCCTGGTTGGGCACGGTCCTGATTCTCTCGAGGACGCGAAGTTCTGGTCAGGTCGTCGACGCCGCACTCGCCGAAGCCCACGTGACACGATCTGGCCCATCGGTTCCCATGTGGCGAGTTCTGCTCTCCGCCCCGCTCAGGGGTTGGAGCGTCGAGAAGATCAGGAACATCCCGTTCAGGCGGATCGCCGGCCACACCGTCAAACTCGACGTGTACCGCGACAAGACGGACCGCACGAACCGACCGGTCTTCATGTACGTCCACGGTGGCGGTTGGGTCATGGGTGACAAGCGTGAGCAGGGGCTGCCCTTGCTGCACCACATGGCTCGAGCCGGATGGCTGTGCTTCTCGGTCAACTACCGCCTGAGCCCCGGCGTCGCTTTGCCGGACCAGCTCGCCGACGTCAAGGCCGGTCTCGTTTGGATCCGCGAACATGCCGTCGATTACGGCGGTGACCCCTCCTTCGTGGCCGTATCGGGCGGATCGGCCGGGGGAAACCTCGCCGCCCTTGTTGCCCTCACAGAGAACGATCCACGGTATCAACCCGGGTTCGAGGACGCAGACACATCCGTTCAGATCGTGGCTCCCGTTTACGGGATCTACGACGTCACCGATCGAATGGGCGTCCAGACCGCCCGGTTCGTCTCCATGCTCATGGAACCACTCGTCATCAAGGCGTTCCTCGACGACGAGCCCGAGAAGTTCGCTGAGATGTCACCCCTCGATCGAGTCCATCTCGACGCTCCACCGTTCGTTATCGCCCAGGGCGATCGCGACTCCCTCGCGCCTGTGGTGGAAGCGAGGGCGTTCGTCGAGCGACTCGAGGGCACATCACAAGAGCGGGTCATCTACATGGAGTTCCCCGGTGCTCAACACATCTTCGACCTCAGTTACTCGTACCAATCAGCCCAGATGATCGAAGGAGTGCTGGCAGTCCTGAACGATGAGTACGAACGCTCTCGCGATTCGAGCAACCCAGGTTCGTAGTGGTTACCCGACGAGATTGGCGG
>JAUVNV010000257.1 GCA_030599515.1 Acidimicrobiia bacterium | reverse complement strand
GTGAAGCGCTGACCAACGTGCGCAAGCATGCTCGAGCAGGTCGGGTGACCATGTCTGTATACGAAGAACAGGATCGCATTGTGCTGGACATCGCGGACGACGGCGTCGGCTCCGGCGCCGAACCGGGCCTGGGCCTGTCGATGACACGACAGCGGTTCGAAACGCTCGGTGGCAATATCGATGTCTCGGTGCCGTCCAATGGAGGAACGCTCTTCCGCGCCTGGCTACCGCTCACCGAACAGGAACCGGCATGAGAGTTGTTGTCACCGACGATCACCGCGTCGTGCGCGAGGGCCTCCGGTACATGCTCAACGACGCACCCGGCATCGACGTTGTCGGGGAGGCCGAGTCGGGCGAGGAGCTGCTGGCATTGGTCGCTACGGAGGTGGTCGATGTCGTCTTGCTCGATGTGCGCATGCCGGGGATGAGCGGTCTCGACGTACTCGAACGGTTGGCCAAGACTGCGCCCCGGGTCCGGGTCCTCATGCTGTCGATGCACGACCAGCCGGCGTACGTCCGCCGAGCGATCGAACTCGGCGCCGCAGGATACGTGCTCAAGAGCGCCGGACGTGATGAGCTCCTGACGGCGCTGCAGGTGGCAGCCGAGGGCGGAACGTACCTGCCCGGCGAGTTGATGGAACCACTCGCTGCGAGCATGGCCGGCCGGACGCGACCGTCCGGGAAGCTCAGCCCGCGCGAGCATCAGGTGCTGCAACTCGTCGCGAACGGATACGAGAACAAGCAGATCGCCACGGAGCTCGACCTGTCGGAAGCGACCGTCAAGACTTACCTGCGGGGTGTCTTCGAACGGCTCGAAGTGTCATCCCGGGCCGAGGCCGTCGCCGTCGGCCTGCGTCTCGGCGTCATCGAGTAGGCCCGATGGGGCCATCTGACCCTCAACCATATGGGTGAGGTCGACCATCCGATCGGACGACTACCGCCGGATCCGGAATCGAGGCATCGTGGTGCCATCGATTCAAGGAGAAGTCCCGATGACGAGGCTGTTCGTTCTAGGCGCGGCTGTCATGCTCGTTGCTGCTGCATGCGCGTTGCCCGATGCCGCCACACATGCGGACGAGACCGTCACAACATCCTCCACGACGACGTCCAGCACAACCACAACCTTGGCCGCCACGACGACCGTCACGGTCGACGATCACGCCGACGACGGTGCCGTCGATGACGACCACGCCGAAGACGATCAAGCGGCGGGAGCGGATCGGACCATCGAGGTCTTGATGACCGAGTTCGCGTTCGACGTCGACCCGGTCGATGTGGCCGCCGGTGAGACCATCGAGTTCATCATCACGAACGGTGGCGTCGTCCCCCATGAGTTCCGCCTCTCCAATGAGCACCGGATCGAGGAGCACCTCGCGTCCGGCCACGACGATCACGAGGACAGCGACGGCGAGTCCGATGAGGATGGACACCACGACGGCGGTGACGTCGTTCTGGTGCTGGACGCCGGCGATACATCGTCCATCGTCGCGACCTTCCCGGAGGACACGACGATCTTTACCGAGGTCGCATGTCTCCTCCCCGGTCACTACGAGGCAGGAATGTTCGCCGACGTGCACTACACGGCATAAGGAAGGAGCAAACGATGACCATCGCACAGGTTGTCGCCGACACAAGCGGTTTCGACCACATGAGCGGGTTCGGATGGGGGATGATGGGTTTCGGCTGGATCGTGGGTCTCGTCGTCGTCGGCGTGCTCGTGTGGGCGATCGTCCAGGCGACTCCCCGCCGCGTTGACGCCGCGCCCGCCTCCGCGACGAGATCTGCTGAGACGATCCTCGCCGATCGATTCGCCCGTGGCGAGATCGACGCCGATGAGTACCGGCGTCGACTCGACGCCCTGCGGTCGTAGAAGCAGGTATCGCAGATGCGCACCAAGTTGCTGTGGGGGGTCGGAGCCGGAGTGATGATCTTGCTCGTGATCGCGGTCGTTGGGACCGGTGGGAACTCCGGCTCGAGGGGTCTCGCGACCTCCGAAGGAGAAACGGTGGCGGGCAGGGTCGTCTTCGAGGGTACGTGCGCAACCTGCCACGGGATCGAGGGCACGGGGACCGAACAGGGTCCGCCGCTGGTGCACCAGTACTACCGGCCCGGCCACCACGCCGACGGAGCGTTCACTCTCGCGATTCGTAACGGCGTGCAACCCCACCATTGGGACTTCGGGCCGATGCCGCCCCAGCCGGGGTTGAGCGATCAGGACATCGCCGACGTGACCGCCTACGTCCGTGAGATCCAGCAGTTGGCGGGAATCAGCTGAGATGGACCACATGATCCATTCGGAGGAGACGGCGGCGCCCGTACACACCGAGGCGCGGGAACACCCCTCAGGGTCATCCTCGCACGGCGACCACACCGGCCACGATAAGCATGAGGGTCATTCGCCCAACACGTTCCGTGATCGGCTGCTCTTCAGTCTCGTCCTCACGGTTCCGATCCTCTACTTCTCTCCGCAGATCCAGGAGTGGTTCGCCTACGACGCGATTGCGTTCCCCGGGTCCGGGTGGATCACGCCGGTGTTGGCGACGGTGTTGTTCTTCTACGGGGGTGGGCCGTTCCTGAGAGGCGCCGTTCGGGAGTGGCGGGATCGGCGACCCGGGATGATGACGCTCATCGCCGTCGCGATCAGCGTCGCATACAGCTACAGCCTGGCGGTCACGTTCGGTTTCCCCGGCGACGACTTCTACTGGGAGTTGGCGACGCTGATCGATGTGATGCTGCTCGGTCACTGGGTCGAGATGCGTTCGATCGTGTCGGCGTCGTCGGCGCTCGACGAGCTGGCGGCGATGGTTCCGGACGTCGCTCACCGGATCGATGAAGATGGCTCCATCACCGATGTGCCGGTGTCGGATCTCGAGGTTGGACAGCGCTTCGTGGTTCGGCCCGGCGAGCAGGTCCCCGTGGACGGAGACGTCGTCGAGGGGCGCTCCTCGATGAATGAGGCGTTCTTGACCGGCGAGTCGAAGCCGGTCTCGAAACAACCCGGCTCTGAAGTCGTCGCCGGTGCCATCAACGGGGAGGGTGCGCTCACTGTGGCGGTGACCCGTACGGGCGATGACACGACGCTGTCTCAGATCATGCGCCTTGTCCGGGACGCGCAAGCGTCTCGGAGCCGTTTCCAGCAACTCGCGGACCGGGCGGCGTTCTGGCTCACGATCATTGCGATCGGTGTTGCGGCCCCGACGTTCTTCATCTGGCTCGGCGTCGGCGCAGGGGTGACGTTCGCC
>JAUVNV010000207.1 GCA_030599515.1 Acidimicrobiia bacterium | reverse complement strand
TGAGGGGATCGTGCACCGGCCGGTTCGAGATTCGGTACCGATATCGTCGCTCGACGGCGGAGAATCTGGCATGGAATCGGTCCCCTACTTCCGTGACGGCATTCGCAGCGATCTCCGGTCCGAGCTGCCGATTGAGGCTGCGCTGAAGCTGCTCGGTGTCGAGAGGCGCATCAACAGAGAAGCTGACGACCTGGCCGGCGGCGTGCACTCCGGCATCGGTGCGTCCGGCGACGACCGTCTTCACCTCTCCGGTGATGCGAAACAGGGCCCTCTCCAGGTCTCCCTGGACGGTTCGCTCACTGTCCTGACGGGCATAGCCGTGGAAACCCGTGCCGTCGTACGCGAGGTCGATCCGGTAGGTCGGCATTGCTAGGAGCGTGCTGGGTGATGCCGTTGCGCAGATCGGCGGCCAGGCGCGCCAATCGCAAGGGCGAGGATTTGCCACTCCTTCTTCCGGAATGGCGGATTCGAGACCGCAGCGAGTGGTGATGCCTGGCCGTCGAGATGGGTGACATGCATTGCTCAGGGCGCTCCTAGAACAGGCTGAACCCGCCGAGGATCGTCGAGACGACGATCCACCCGACCCACCCGAGCACCGCCGCGACGATCGACCGATCCAGCGGAAGGTCCGAGATGTAGTGGGTTCCGTATGCGACCACCAGAAGGAACCAGAGGGAGCCGACGAGGATCCCGATCAGTCCCCCGCCGAAGATCCGGGTCGTGGCAATCGTCAGCAGCAGCGTCGGGAAGGCGAACCCGGCGATGCGGAGGTACACCGGGTAGTGACCATCACCCCGGAAGAGATAGACGGCAACGGCGTACACGAGTCCGCTGTAGATGAGCCAGAACATGACCGTCGACAGAAGAGCGGAGAGAACGCTGAAGAGACCGGTGACAAGACCGAAGAGCGACGTTCCACCGGCAAACAGGAACAACACCTGCGTGATGGCGACGATGATGAGTGCATCGCCGGTCGCGCGATCGTTGAAGTCCATCCAGACGAACGCTTCCCGGTCGAACCGGATCGTCTGGAGGAGTCGGTTGAGAACGACGCCCATCGCCTGCCTTCGGTCGGGTCGACGCAGGTTACCTTCGATGGGTCACGAGCACGCCCGGCGAAGTATCCGGGAGGTGCGGACTACGGATGCGTCGACGGCGTACGCCTCGAGATCGTTCCACCGCACCCAGATCGCATCGAATACCTCGTCGGCGGCGACCAGGGACTCGTCCAAGGCCCGGAAAGCGAATCGCAGGTCGAAGTGCTCGTGAGCAGGCTCCGGGGGGCGCGGCGGGATCGGATGAATGTCGAGGTCGATGAGTTCGGTCAGGATCGGCTCTACAACGATGCCCGTCTCCTCAGTCACCTCTCGAGCCGCCGCGGCGATCGGTGAGATGTCCCCCGAATCGATGTGTCCGCCCGGCTGAAGCCACCGGTCGAGACGACGGTGGTGGATGAGCAACAAGGACGATCCGTCCGGCGAAACAACGAAGCCCGACGCCGTGAAGTGCCCGGGAGAGAACCGATCCCGATCCGTCGGGTCCGACGATCGGGCCAGATCGAGGGCACGTTCGAGCACCGCCGGCGAGGCGGCAGAGCCAGCATCCGTCAACAAGGATTCAATGGACAACGCGATCATGCCAGCGTACACAACGCGAAAACGCCCCGACCGAAGCCGGAGCGTCTTGAAGCTTGAAGCTTGAAGCTATACGAGTTCGATGATCGCCATCTCGGAGCCATCGCCGCGTCGCTTGCCGAGCTTCGTGATCCGCGTGTAGCCGCCCGGGCGTTCCGCATAGCGTGGCGCCACCTCGTCGAACAGCTTCGTCACGGCGTTGTTGTCGCCGATCTTCGCCAGGACGAGACGGCGAGAGTGCAGATCGCCGCGACGAGCCCTCGTGATGATCTTCTCCGCGTACGGGCGCAGGTCGCGGGCCTTGGCGTGCGTCGTCGTTACCCGTTCATACTCGATCAGCTGAGCGGTGAGATTCGCAAGGATCTTGCGCTGATGGCTGGGGCTGCCGCCCAGGCGTGCCCCCTTCTTCGGTCTTGGCATCAGACAACGCTTTCCGTGGGATCCGCGTCGGCGAGCGACTGCAGCGAGAAGCCGAGTTCGTCGAGCTTCGCAACGACCTCTTCGAGCGACTTCTGCCCGAAGTTGGTGATGTTCAGCAGATCTTCTTCGCTCTTCTCGATGAGTTCGCCGACGGTCTGGACCTGAGCACGTCGCAGGCAGTTCCGGGGGCGTTCGGACAGGTCGAGCGCCTCGATCGGGAGATCGAGGTGCTCCTGGCCGGCAGCTTCGGGTTGGATGATCTCATCGAGTTCCAGAGCGTCGTAGTCATCGAGATCGGAGAACATCTCGAACAGGTTCCGCAGCGTGCCGCCCGACGAGGAAATCGCCTCCGCAGGAGTCACGGATGCGTCGGTCTCAATATCGAGGACGAGCCGGTCGAAGTCGGTCATCTGACCAACCTGCGTGTTCTCGACGCGATACGCGACCTTGCGGACCGGTGAGTAGATCGAATCGATCGGTATCACGTTGATCGCGTCGGATGTCTTGTTCTTCTCGGCGCTGCGATATCCGACGCCGCGCCCTGCCGTCATCTCGACTTCGAGTCTCGCCGACGACGACATCGTCGCCAGGTGATGGTCGGTATTGACGATCTCGACTCCTGCAGGCACCTTGATGTCGCCCGCGGTCGCCTCGCCCTTGCCCGAAGCGGACAGGTAGAGCGATTGCGGCTCGTCGACGTCGATGCGAAGCACGACCTGCTTGAGGTTCAGGATGAAATCGACGACGTCTTCAACGATGCCCTCGATGGTCGAGAACTCGTGCTGGACGCCTTCGATGCGAACGGACGTGATCGCTGCACCCGGAACCCGGGACAGCAGCGTGCGCCGCATGGTGTTTCCAAGCGTGTAGCCGAAGCCCGGCTCCAGCGGTTCGACGATGAACCGCGACCTGGTGTCGTTGACGATCTCTTCTTCGATGGTGGGCCGCTGCGTGATCAGCACGGAGAGCTTCCCCTTTCGGACTCGGGACTACTACTTCGAATACAGCTCGACGATGAGCTGTTCCTGGATCTCGGTGTCGATCTGTTCCCGGCTGGGCAGATCCTTGATGGTGATCTTGCGCTCGTTGAGGTCGATGTCCATCCACTCCGGGACGGTCCGGTCACCGGTGTCGATGGAGTGGAGGATCGGGAGGATCTCCAGACTCCGTTCCTTTACGGTGATGACTTCACCGCCGCGGACCTGGTACGACGGGATGTCGACCCGTTTGTCGTTCACGAGGAAGTGGCCGTGATTGACGAGCTGACGGGCTTGCGGCCGGGTCCGGGCGAGGCCCGAGCGATACACGACGTTGTCGAGCCGGGTCTCCAGGATGACAAGCAGATTCGTGCCCGTGATCCCCGACTGGCGGGCCGCTTCTTTGTAGTAACGACGGAACTGCTTCTCGAGTACGCCGTACATGAAACGCAGCTTCTGCTTCTCGCGGAGCTGGATCTGATACTGGGACTCGCGAATGCGCCCACGGCCGTGCTCACCCGGCGGGTAGGGGCGGCGGTCGAAGTACTTCGCCTTGTTCTCATCGAGGAGCTGGCGAGCACGACGGCTCACCTTGGTCCTGGGTCCGGTATAGCGAGCCATCGTTAGCGCATCCTCCGCTTCTTGGGACGACACCCGTTGTGCGGTACCGGCGTGACGTCCTTGATCCCCGTGACCTCGATGCCCATGTTCTGGAGCGTGCGGATCGCGGTTTCGCGACCGGAGCCGGAGCCACGAACGATGACGTCGAGCTTGCGGATCCCCATCTCACCGACTTTGCGAGCGGCCTGCTCGGCGGCAACCTGCGCGGCGTACGGCGTGGACTTCCGAGAGCCCTTGAAGCCGACCGATCCGCCGGACGTCCATCCGACGACCTCGCCCTTCTGGTCCGTGATGGTGATAATCGTGTTGTTGAAACTGGCCCTGATGTGCGCTTGACCGTGGGTGATCATCCGACGAGCTTTGCGACGCGGCCGTGGTGCCTGATCGGTCATTACTTCGTGACCTTCTTCTTGCCTGCAACCGGAGCACGACGCCCCTTGCGTGTACGGGCGTTGGTGTGCGTACGTTGGCCGCGTACCGGGAGGCCGCGACGGTGGCGGAGACCCTGGTAACTGCCGATCTCTATCTTGCGCTTGATGTTCTGAGCGACTTCACGCCTGAGATCACCTTCGACGTTGTAGTTGCCGTCGATGAACTGGCGGATCTTGACGACTTCGGAGTCGGTCAAGTCCCTCACCTTCGTGTCGTACGGAATCTCGAGTGCATCGAGAATCTGCTTCGCTCGGGTTCCCCCGACGCCATAGATGTACGTCAGGCCGATTTCGACCCGCTTTTCTCGTGGGAGATCTACTCCGGAAATTCGTGCCATGTGTGCGCTACCCCTGACGCTGCTTGTGTCGCGGGTTCTCGCAGATCACCCAGACGCGACCTTTGCGACGGATAATCCGACACTTATCGCACATCTTTTTGGCGGATGCTGATACTTTCATCAGTGGTGATCCTGCCTCGGTTCGATTCTTTCGGACGTCGCATCCGAGCGTCACCGAGGCGCACACCGCAGTGTCCGCAGCGAAGGGTGACCTCTACACCGATGGTGCCCGAGCGTTGCCCG
>JAUVNV010000070.1 GCA_030599515.1 Acidimicrobiia bacterium | reverse complement strand
GATGCGAAACCCGAGTACGCGAAGTGCGTCGAGATCTCGACCAGCGCGTCGCTACGAGAGAAGATCCTCCCAGGATCCCTCGCCGTAGCTCTGCCGCTCATCATCGGATTCATCAACAGCGAGATGCTCGGCGGCTTCCTCGCCGGCGCCTTGCGCTCGGGATTCCTCCTCGCCATCTACATGGCGAATGCGGGCGGTGCATGGGACAACGCGAAGAAGTTCATCGAGGCGGGCGCCTTCGGCGGGAAGGGCTCCGACGCCCACAAGGCGGCCGTCGTGGGCGACACCATCGGGGATCCGTTCAAGGACACCGCGGGCCCGTCGATGAACATCGTCATCAAGGTGATGACGATCGTCTCGCTGATCTTCGCCTCAGCCTTCGTGTCGAACGGCTTGTTCTGAGGCCTTCGGCCGGTACTGAGTACTCAGTACCGATCACGGACTACGGAGGAAGACGGTCGCCCTAATCTTCGTGCCGATCCACGCAGGGGGCATCCTGGCTCGCACCATCACGCTTGTCCGCCACGCCGAGACGGTCAGCAACATCGCCGGCACCTGGCAAGGCCACTCGGACTCGCCGTTGAGCGACCGCGGGCAGCTTCAGGTTGAGCGCCTTCGCGACCGCATGGACGGACACGGCGTTTCTCTCCTGGTCATGTCCGATCTCGGACGGACCAGGACCACCGGTGAGGCGATCGGTGTCGGCGAGTCGATCGCAGAGTGGCGGGAGTTCGATCTCGGTGCGTGGGACGGGATGCGCCCCGGGGAGATCAAGGACCGCTACCCCGACGTCGATCGAGTTCGGTTCGGTTCTGGCGATTTTCAGCCGGAGGGAGGGGAGCGCTTCTCAGACTTCAAGGTTCGTGTCTGTGACGCCTTTGCTGCGGTCGCGCAGAGACTGGATGATGACGAGCATGCCATCGTCGTGACACACGGTGGAGTCGTCCAGACCATTGTCGGGATGCTCGTCGGCGCAGCCGACCAGTCGACGATCCTCGTGCCCTCGAACGCGTCACTCACGACAGTTGTTCTCAACGGTGACGGCGTGCAGGTATCGGTGTTCAACGACGACCTCTATCTCGATGGGGGAGTCGTCCGCCCGCCGGGAACGCGACTGAAACTGGTGCGACACGCCCAGACGGAGGCGAACCGGGAGCACCGCTGGTTTGGAAGAGGTGAGACCCCGCTCACCGACGAGGGGCGTCGCCAGGCGGAGGCACTTGCACGGGTGATGGGCCCACTCGATGCGATCTTCTCATCCCCATCATCGCGGGCGGTCGATACGGCGACCGCCGTGGCGTTGCGACAGGGGCTGAAGGTCGGCATCGTCGACGACCTCGCAGAATTCGACTTCGGGGAATGGGAAGGACGGACCGTCGATGAGATTCGATCATCCGATCCGTACGGCTTCCGTCGAATCCACGAAGAGGGGGTCGATGAGCCGAGAGGGCGCACGGGCGAGACCTTCGCCGGTACCGGAGAGCGTATCGCACACGCTGCGGCCGACCTCGCGGCGGGCGGAACCGGGACGATCGGGGTGTTCACTCACGGAGGAGCCACACGAGCCTACGTGGCAGGGATGCTCGGCATTCCGTTTGCCGACCGCGAGGTGCTGCCGGTACCGCGCAACACGGCGCACGCCGAGATCATCTCAGGCAAGGGGGGTCCCCGCCTCTCCTCGTACAACGTCGCGTCCCACCTCGGAACCTGACCGTGCGCCTGCTGCTCATCACGAATGACTACCCGCCGAAACCGGGCGGGATTCAGCAGTATCTCGGCAACCTCGTCGACGCCTACCCGGACGAGGTCCACGTCATCGCACCCGTCGATGCCGATGCCGAACCCGATGACCGGATCAGCCGGCACGCCTCGTCGTTCATGTGGCCGACGCCGGCGATCGCCGACTGGGTCGAGAAGCGCGCGGTGACGTTCGCTCCCGACGTGATCTTGTTCGGGGCGCCACATCCACTGCCGTTCCTTGGGCCACGGCTCCGCGAGCGCCTCGGCGTACCGTACGGAGTGCTCAGCCACGGCGCGGAGGTCACCCTTCCCGCCGCCGCACCGGGGACCCGGCAGGTGATTGCCAAGGCGTTGCGGGATGCAGACGTGCGCTTCGCGGTCAGCCGGTTCACCGCCGATCGAATACAGCGCCTGACAGGCAGGGAGGTCGTCTTCATCGGTGCAGGAGTCGACATCACGACCTTCGCACCGCCACCGAACGGGGAGAACGAGATTCCCGTTGTCGGATGCGTTTCGCGTTTCGTTCCGCGCAAAGGTCAGCACCGCTTGATCGAAGCGGCGGCGAGGCTCGATCGCCCCATCGAGGTGTTGCTCGTCGGCAAGGGTCGCAAGGAAACACATCTCCGCAGGCTCGCCGACAGGCTGGGGGTGAGCGTGAGATTCGCCGTCGACGTCCCGTGGTCCGATCTCCCAGGGCTCTACCGGGAGATGGATGTCTTCTGCATGCCGTGCAGATCGCGGTGGGGAGGACTCGAGGTAGAGGGTCTCGGACTGGTGTTCCTCGAAGCGGCCGCAACGGGGCTACCGGTCCTCGCCGGTGACTCGGGTGGCTCTCCTGAGACGGTGATTCCCGCCGAGACCGGGTACGTCGTGCATTCGGTCGAGGACATCGTCGAGGGCCTCACGATGCTCCTCGATGATCCGGCCGATGCTCGGCGTATGGGTCGTGCAGGCCGCCGGTTCGTTGAAGACGTGTTCACGTGGCCGAAGGTCGTCGACCGACTCCGGACGGGCTTCGAAAGCTGACCTGTTCCCGGCCAGAGAACGGCATTGTCTTGACAACTGGGCCATACTCCCGCATCGTTGAGGCCGTCCCCGATTATCAGAGCGCTACTCCAACATGCCCAAACACCTCGTCATCGTTGAGTCCCCGGCGAAAGCCAGGACGATCGGCCGCTACCTCGGGGATGACTTCGTCGTCGAGTCCTCCGTCGGCCACATCCGCGACATCCCGACGAAGGTCGGCGAGGTGTCCGAGGCGAAGAAGGACGCGTGGAAGGCGAGCCGATTCGGTGTCGACATCGAGAACGGTTTCACGCCGATGTACATCGTCACCCCGAATTCGAAGAAGCAGGTGTCGGCGCTGCGCAGGGAGATGAAGGACGCCGACTCCCTCTACCTCGCGACCGACGAGGATCGAGAGGGCGAGGCGATCGCCTGGCATCTGCTGGAGGTCCTGAAACCGAAGGTGCCCGTGTACCGCATGGTGTTCCACGAGATCACCGCCAACGCGATTCGGGAAGCCGTTGAACACCCCCGGGAGATCGACCAGCAGGTCGTCGCCGCCCAGGAGGCCCGGCGTGTTCTCGACCGTTTGTTCGGATACGAGGTATCCCCGGTGCTGTGGCGCAAGGTCCAGCCAGGTCTCTCCGCCGGACGTGTCCAATCACCAGCGACGCGCATCATCGTCGAGCGAGAGCGAGAGCGGCTTGCGTTCGTCGCTGCGGAGTACGCCGGCGTAGCCGGCACGTTCACACCGGTCGGAAACGGCACCGAGTTCGAAGCCAAACTCGTCACCATCGATGGAGACCGCGTAGCGACCGGCAAGGACTTCGATCAATCAGGTATCCCCCGCAAGAACCGACTCGTCCTCGCGCCCGGGGCCGCCGTCACGCTTGCCGACGAACTCACCGGCGTGCCGTTCACCGTGGTGGCCGTCGAACGCAAGCCGTACACGCGACGACCGTACGCGCCGTTCCGTACCGCCACGCTGCAACAGGAAGCGGGGCGCAAGCTCCGCTTCGGAGCCCGCCGGACGATGTCCGCCGCGCAGCGTCTCTACGAGAGTGGGTTCATCTCGTATATGCGCACGGACTCGACCAACTTGTCGGGGACCGCGCTCAGTGCGGCTCGCTCCCTCGTCGCCGGCCGTTTCGGTGAGCGCTATCTGCCGGACTCTCCGCGCTTCTACGGCAAGAAGGCGAAGGGAGCGCAGGAGGCCCATGAAGCGATCCGGCCGGCCGGTGAACGATTCCAGGACCCCAAAGCCGTCGCCGGTTCATTCGGAGCGAGATCCGACGAGGCCCGGCTCTACGACCTGATCTGGAAGCGAACAGTTGCCAGCCAGATGAAGGACGCGAAAGGCGAGAGTCTGCAGCTTCGGCTCGGTGGCTCCGCAGAGACCAGCGGGCGATTGTGCGAGTTCTCCGCGACCGGCCGCACGATCCTGTTCGCCGGTTTCTTGAAGGCGTACGTCGAGGACATCGATGATCCGGACGCCGCCAGGGACGACCAGGAGCGGCATCTCCCTGAACTGGACGAAGGACAGGCCCTCGACGCCGTCACGATGGGCTCGACGGTGCACGAGACGAAGCCTCCGGCCCGTTACACCGAAGCCAGCCTCGTGAAGAGACTCGAGGAGCTCGGAATCGGTCGACCCTCGACGTACGCATCGATAATCTCGACGATTCAGGATCGGGGCTACGTCCGCAAGCACGGCTCGGCCCTGGTCCCGACGCTCAAGGCCTTCGCCGTCGTCGGTCTCCTGGAGGAGCACTTCGGTGACTACGTCGACTACGACTTCACCGCGCTCATGGAGGAGGACCTCGACAGGATCGCCCGCGGAGACGAGGAGATGGCCCCCTACCTCGAGCGGTTCTACTCGGGGAGTGCCGGCCACGCCGGTCTGAAGGATCTCGTCTCGGACGGCGCCCTCGAGTCGATCGATCCGCGAGCGGTCAACTCGTTTCACGTCGGCGATGGTGCCGATGGCGTGCCGATCGTGGCACGGTGTGGTCAGTACGGGCCCTACCTCGTGCGCGGTGACGACAGAGCATCGATTCCGGAAGACCTCTCCATCGATGAGCTCACGGTGGAACGAGCCACCGAACTGCTCGAGGCTCCGTCCGGGGATCGCACCATCGGCGAGGATCCGGAGACGGGCCTCACCGTGTTCGCCAAAGCGGGACGCTTCGGACCGTACGTCCAACTCGGAGAGCGCGGCGCCGACTCGAAGGTGAAGCCGAAGACGGCGTCGCTCTTCAAGACGATGTCGCTCGAGACGGTGACGCTCGACGAGGCGCTCCGACTCCTCACGCAACCCCGGACCGTGGGGGCGCATCCCGAAGACGGTGAGCCGATCGTCGCACAGAACGGCCGCTACGGGCCCTACGTGAAGTGGGGGAAGGAGACTCGCAGCCTCGATGACGAGGATCAGATCTTCACCATCGATCTCGACGGCGCCGTCACGTTGCTCTCCCAGCCGAAGAAGCGGCGTGGTAGAACAGCGGCGGCGCCGCTCAAGGAACTGGGCAACGACCCCAACACCCTCAAGCCCATCGTTGTGAAGAACGGACGCTTCGGTCCGTACGTCACCGACGGGGAGACGAACGCGTCGCTCCGGGTCGCCGACTCGGTCGACGCAATCACACTTGATCGAGCCGTCGACCTTCTCGCGGAACGCCGGGCGAAGGGCCCTGCGCCGAAGCGGAAGAAGAAGAAGTAGTCAGTAGTCGGTACGTCGTATCCGGTATCCCGTAGTCCGTCTGTTGTCTGTTGTCTGTCGTCCCGGGGTCTCAGTGGAGCCGAACTCTGCGAGACTGGACGCGTAGAACCGAGGATGAGGAACGAGATCTGGTGAGCCTCCCGTACATCGCTTTCGAGGGCATCGAAGGCGCAGGCAAGTCGACGGTCGCCGAACGCGTCGGCGAGCGACTCGAGGCTGAGGGCCGAAGAGTGGTCCGGGTTCGTGAGCCGGGCGGCACCGCGGTCGGCGAACGTATCCGGGCGATCCTTCTCGGCCACGATCTCCTGCCCGATCCGTGGACCGAAGCTCTGCTTTTCGCCGCGGCTCGGGCGCAGCTCGCTGCCGAAGTCGTCGGCCCGGCTCTCGCCTCCGGTGCGTGGGTTCTGTCCGACCGGTCGGTCTACTCCTCATTGGCGTACCAGGGAGCGGGTCGGGGCCTGGGCATCGACACCGTGAGGGGCGTCAACGAGCCGGGTCTCCTGGGTGTCTGGCCGAGCCTCGTCATCCTGCTCAACGTCGATCCCACCGAGGGGCTCCACCGCCAGGATGTCGGCGACCGCATCGGCGACGAAGGAGCCGACTTCCAACGAAGCGTGGCGGACGGCTTCATCGCCACGGCGGCATCCGAGCCGGATCGTTTCGTGATCATCGATGCCGGGGACCAGCTCGATTCCGTGGTCGCTGCAGCCTATCGAGAGATCCGGAGTCGATGGTGAGTTCGTTCGGCGGGATCATCGGTCACCGGGGCGTTGTCGATTTCCTACGCCGAGAGATCGGCCGACCGGCGCAGTCATACCTCTTCGCGGGTCCATCGAACGTTGGGAAGTCGATCATTGCTCGCAAGTTCGCGGCGGCGCTGATGTGTGGAGAGGACGCAGCCTGCTTCGATCGCGTGATGTCCGGTGTGCATCCAGATCTCATCCTCATCGAACCGGAGGGCAGCGCATCCATCACGGTTGACCAGGCTCGCCGGGTGGTATCCCAGGCAACTCGCACGCCCCTCGAGTCGGAGCGGAAGATCTTCCTCTTCGAGGAGGGAGGCATGATGAACGATGAAGCCGCCAACGCCCTCCTGAAGACGTTGGAGGAACCCACGCCGGCGACCGTGTTCATCATCGTCACCGAGACCGAAGACGATCTCCCCACCACCGTCGCCAGCCGATGCCGAACCGTTGTGTTCGGCAGGGTGGCCGAGAGCGAGGTCATCGAAGGCCTGACCGCCCTCGGCGTGGCTGACGAACAGGCGACCGAGGCAGCCCGCATCGCCGGAGGCAGACCCGGACTTGCCCTCGCCCTTGCGACCGAGCCCCAGGTTGCCGTGTATCGAAGGCTCTGGCTGAGCATCCCGATGCGGCTCGGCGAGCATCCCGGTGACGCCTTCCGTCTCGCCGACGAGACCATGGCCTCGGCCGAGCCGCTCCTTGCCGCACTGAAGCAGAGGCAGCAGGTGGAGAGGGATGCTCTCGGCGACGACGTACCGAGGTCGTTTCGCGACCGTCAGGCGCGGGAACTCAAGCGTGCTACGGCTGCCCTGTACGTGACCGGCCTCGAGATCCTCGCCTCGTTCTATCGCGATGTGGCCGCCGCACAGTTCGGTGTTCCGGTCCGCAACACGGACGTCCCCATTGCCGCTCTTTCGTCGGTCACCCCGAGACAGGCAGTTGCGGGCGTGGAGCGAGTCCTTGCCGCGATCGAGGCAATGGCCGCTAACCAGCGCCCACAACTCGCGTTCGCGAATCTCTTCGCCGAACTGGCCGGTCATGCGTAGCGTCCGTCGCGTCCCGTCGGCACTCGCGACGCGAATCGTGAACATCCCCACACGATGGGTCGCCCGGGGGCTCCTCGACTTCGAAGTGAGCGGCACGGAGCACATTCCGAAGAGGGGACCGCTCGTCGTCGCAGCCAACCATCTATCGCATCTTGATCCACCGCTCGTCGTGAACGCCGTCGGTCGGCTCATTCGCTTCATCGCCGTCGACGAGCTGTTCGGCAACCATCTGGCGTTCGACGTCGTTACCGGTTTCTTCGGTGCGATCCCGACCGATCGAGACGGCGTACCGCTCAGGGCTCTCGAAGAAGCCGTGGCCTACCTGAGACACGGCGGCATCGTTGGGGCTTTTCCCGAGGGGAGGCGGGTCGAGTACTGGGGGGAGACGGAACCGAAGCGTGGAGCCGCGTGGTTGGCCTGGATGGGGGGAGCGCCGCTGCTCCCGGTGGCGATCCATGGGACGGAACGCACGCTCGGACCTGCCAATCGGGGGATCCACCGGACGGCAGTCCGCGTCTGGATCGGCGAGCCGCTTGTCTGGTATGACTTCGCGAACCTGGAAGACCCGCTCGGTTCCATGACCGACGCCTGGAGCGAGTTCGTCGACTCAAAGCTCGGGCCGTGGTGGCCGCGGGTCCGCACGCGCCGATGAGCGCGATGACCCCGGCACAGATCGACGGCGTTCTTGCATCGGCCGAGGAGCAGATAGTTACACAAGGCACCGCCGATCTTCGGGTCCTCGGATTCTGGGAGACCGTCGGAGCGGTCAAGCGTGACCCGGCGCTCGTCGACAGCTCCGCCGACCGGATCGGGGCGATCGATCAGGCCGTTTTCCCTGCGTGGGCGCCGCTGACGATCCCGATCCTCGCAGGAACCGTCGTCGCAGGGCTCGCGACCTTCCTCGGCCTCGGACCGGGTGAAGCACCGAAGAGAGATGACATAGGTTTCGTAGTCGGTACAGGGTCCTGCTCGTGGCTGTCTCGTCTACTGACCTGCTGATCGGCTCGACAGGAACTCGTCGACTTCCTCAGCACACGGGATACCTGCTCGTCCTCCGAAGCGAGTGCACTTCAACGCTGCGACCGCCGATGCGCGCCGGATGACCTGTTCGATCGGTCGTGTCTCGGCCAAGCCGAGTGCGAATGCGCCGTGGAAGACATCCCCGGCCCCGAGAGTGTCGATGGCGTCGACATCGAAGGCCGGTGTTGTGCGGAGATCATCGGCCTCGTCGAGCCAGAGGACACCGTCGGAACCGAGCGTGACCGCGACCCATGAGTCCGTCCTGGATCGAACGATCTCAAGCCCTTTTCCGGGGTCGAGGTCGCCGCTCACCGATGCGAGTGCGGGGGCGGAGAAGACGATGTGCGTCGGGGCTGTGAGTATGAGGTCGATCGGGCCGCGGGGAGTTTCGTCGAAGTCCAACACGCCTGGGATTCCGATCGCTCGTGCCGCGCGCATTGCAGAGATGGCCCCTGTGGGCCAGAGCAGATCGCCGAGGACAGCGTCTGATCCGACTAGATCGTCGGCGACGATGATGTCTTCTGGAGCGAACAGCATCGGATCGGAGTGGTTGACGATGGTTCGCTCTCCGTCGGCCTCCACGACGATCGATGAGACCGGTGACGGAATCGATCGGATGCGCCGTACTCCCGACGCATCGACGCCCCACTTCGCGAAGTCATCGATGATCAGATCGCCGATGACGTCATCTCCGAGACGTCCAAGGAATCGGGCGTTGCCGTCGAGACGCGCCACAGCGACGGATGCATTCGCAGCGGGGCCACCGCCGATCACCGTCATGGAGTCGGCGAATGTCTTGCGGCCTCGGTCGGGGCGTGCATCCACTCCGAACACGAGATCGAGGACGGCAAGGCCGACGCAGGTGACGGTCGTCATAGCTGAACCGTACTCTCGGAGGCGACGCACGCATCCCGTGACCCTCCTGCTACGACTTCCATAGGGGACGGGGACTCTAGGCGGGCACCGAGGGCCTGTCGTAGGCTCGAACCATGAGAACACTTGCCTTCCTGCTCATTGTTCTTGTCATCGCAGCATGCGACTTTACCGACGACACTCAGGACGCAGCCGCCGCTGTAACGAGTCTTGCCTCGGACTCGACCGTCGCGACCACCGTGCCTCCAACTACGACTGTGGCTACGACCACCACAACGGTCGCTCCGGCGCCGACGGCACCGACGACCACTGCACCGACGACGACAACGACGACGGCTCCACCCACGACAACCACGGCACCGACCACCACAACGACATCGGGTGGGCCGTACCTGGTCGGGATTCCAACCGTCTACCCGCTGGGTCCGCTCCCGGGAAGCGATGGCGCCGGCGGCTCCGGGTGCGCTCCGGGCGCCGGTCCGCTGCCCGACGGCGCCTGGTTCGGCTACGTCCGGGCCATCGGCGCGTCATCGGTGGACTTCGATCTGGCCTGCTTCTACTTTGGAGACATCGCCTACACCGAGGGCGCCGCGGACGGCGTGGAGGTTGACAACGACTGGTACGTCCGAAATGCCAACCCCACGCTCCGGACGGTTCCCGTGGCCGCAGGTGCAACGGTCTACGAACTCGACACCGGCTACACCGAGTTCCTGACCGTGCCGTTCCCCGACTGGCCGGTTGATCCGGCGGGGCTGTCCAGTTGGGACTTCTTCTGGCTCTTCGTCAACGGTGGAGAGATCACCGAGATCCTCGAGCAGTTCGTCCCGTGACGACTGACCGAGTGCGTCGATCGACCGCGTCGTCGACTTTCGAGACCCTCGTGGATCGGTGGGGGAACCTTTTCGATGGTCGTGGCGTCAGATGAGTACTGCACCCGATCGCTAGTGTCCTGAGTCGTAAGTTCGTGCTGATCTCGCCGAGGCATCGGCGTGCCCGGCAAGGACGCACAACGCAGGCGCAGTCGGGACTGCGTCGAGGCGGAGGACGCCGCTGGGGGCGTCGAGGGCCGGCGAGATTCTGTGCATGATTTGCGACTCGGGACACTAGGTTTGTGTTGATGTCAGGACGCGCCATGTTGCCAT
>JAUVNV010000031.1 GCA_030599515.1 Acidimicrobiia bacterium | reverse complement strand
TCGGCGATCTCGATCTCGACGGATTCTCCGAGCGTCTTGTTCGGGAGCGTCACACGCTCAAGCGGACCCTCAGCGACCCGCGTCTCTTCGCGGGACTTGGCGGAGCATTTGCCGACGAGAGTCTTTGGGCCGCCGGCCTCTCGCCCACTCAGATGAGCACGAACCTCAACCGAGCCGAGATCGGGCGTCTCTTCGAAACGACCGATGAAACGCTCACCCGGTGGACGGCGATCCGCGTAGCCGAGACCGGCGACGGCTTCCCAGCCAACGTCACAGCTTTCCACCCGGACATGGCCGTGCACGGCAAGTTCGGAGAACCGTGTCCGACTTGCGGTGTGGCGGTTCAGCGGATCGTCCACGGAAGACGCGAAACCAATTACTGCCCCGGATGCCAGACTGGCGGCAAGATCCTGGCCGACCGAGCCCTATCCCGCCTGCTGAAAGACGACCGCCCCAAGACGACGGAAGATCTCTGACCGGCAGCAAGGCACAAGACTCGCCCACGACCGTGTTCGGTCCTGCTACTTGCTACTTGCTACTTATCTGAACATGTCCTCTTCCTGGGGTCTCACCAGGTCGGTCGCTCGCCCGTTCCCTGTCAGGTCGAGACCGCGAACGACGGCGGCGGGGATCGCATCTGCCTTGCCCATGACGAGGTCGGCAGCTGCGGCGATCTCATCGACGATGGCGATCTCCGTGACGTTCATCGTGCGTCCCTGCGCATCGGGTTCGCCACGCAGATCGAGGATCGCCGGCAGTCCGGAGACACCGATGGCGACGTCGACGAGTCCACGGCGCCACGGGCGACCGAACGTATCCGTGACGACGACGGCGATCGAGACGCTCATCGCCCGTTCGATGCGGAGCCGGATGCGATGCGCCGACCGGTCCGGGTCGACGGGGAGGAGAACCGCCCACCCGTCTGCCACGTTGGAGCGATCGACTCCTGCGTTGGCGCAGATGAACCCGTGTTCGGTTTGTGTGATGAGGAGATCACCACGTCGTCTCAGGATCGATCGGGCCTCACGTTCGGCAAGTTCCCGATACTCACGATCATCGGAGACCTGTTCGATCCGACCTTCGGCTTTCGAGACCACCTTGTGCGTGACCACGACGACGTCACGGTCGGTGAGCGCGATCTGCGAGACGTCGAGTCCATCGACGATGAGGGCTGCAAGGTCATCGCCGGGACCGACTTCGGGGATTCCGCGAATCGGGTGGACTTCGATGCTCATGTGAACGTCTCGCGGAACCATTCGGCAAAGCGACGGGACCCGTCCTCCGAGTCAAGACGGGTGTCGGTTGCGTGAACCATGACCGACGTCGATAGCTCGCGCCCGTCCGACGCGTCTCCGATGTCGACGACGAGATCGGAGATGAGGTCTTCGTACGCTGCCAGCACGCCGGCGTTCCCGGGCGGGAAACCGAGAGACGCCATCACCCGCTCGGCCGGGCCCTTGAGCGCCCTGCCGCCGAACAGAGGACTGATGGCGACGACCCGCTCCTTGTCGGCAAGGGACTGTCGAATCTCCCGGACGGCGATGATCGGCCCGATCGACAGGGGCGGGTTCGATGGGGCGATCACGACGGTATCCGCAGCGGTGATCGCCTCGATGACTCCCGGGGCGGGCTTCGCCCGCTCGGCGCCGCTGTACTCGACCTCGACGACGTGATCACGGTGCCCCCGCTCGACGAAGTACTCCTGGAACGCGAGCCATCGTCCATCGGCAATCCGAACCCTGGTTCGGAGCCGGTCGTCGGTGGCGGGAATGATCCGTGTCTCGATACCAAGCGTCAGTCGGATCTGATCTGTGATCTCAGAGAGCGTGTGCCCCGATGCGAGCATCCCGGTTCGGAGCAGACACGTCGCCAGATCACGATCGCCGAGGCGAAAGGTGGTGTCGACGCCGAGCGTTTCGAGGTGATCTATCACGGTGAAAGTGTCTCCTTCGATACCCCAGCCGTGCGGACCCTCGATCCCTGCGAGTGTGTAGAGGACGGTGTCGAGATCTGCCGACACGTGGACACCATGGATCGATTCGTCATCACCCACGTTCCCGACTACCGCGAGTCGTTCGCCCTCGAAGACCCGTCTGATGGACCGAGCAGCGCGCGCCCCACCGACACCGCCGGTCAGTAGAACGGCGAAAGGGTTGGAATATTTCGAGTTCGGTCCTTGAATGGCGTCGTTCATGTCATCTCCGGAGGGCGCAAGCCCAGTATCTGTCGCGGTCGCGATCATCGCTCGACGCGGTGCCGAGCTTTCGGCGACCATCGAATCGATCCAGCAACAAGTGTACGAAGTACGGCGGATCATCGTGGTCGGTGGTGACAAGGACGCGCGTCATTTAGCTGTCGCATACGGCGTCGAATGGATCGCGGGTGCCAGTGGCCTGATCGACGCCTGCGGCAACGTCACCCATCTGTGGTTCGTTCTCGACGGTGCACGTCCTCGACCCGACGCCCTCGAGGCGCTGGTTCGTACGCAGGCACGCCTCGACGCCTCGGTCTCGGGTTCGAAGATCCTCGATGGGAACGACCCGGATCGACTGCTCTCCGTCGGATTCGCGACGGACGTGTTCGAGACCCCCTACACAGGATTCGACCAGGACGAGCGCGACCAAGGCCAGTACGACGTCGTTCGTGACGTCGCGGCCGTCGGCGGACAGTCGACCCTCGTTCGAATGGATCTCGCTCGCGGTCTTGGCGGTCCGGACACCGCCATGGCGACGGTCGCCGGGGCGGTCGACTTCTGCCAGCGAGCGCGGCTTCGGGGCGCGCGTGTGATCGTGGTCCCCTCCTCGGAGGTGCTTGCCTCCGACGACGGCATGGATCTCGATCGATGGCGAGAGCGCGCCGGCCGCATTCGGGCGATGATCAAGGTCTACGGGCCGATGACTCTGCTCTGGGCGCTGCCGATGGCGTTCCTTTCGGGTTTCGCCCAATCCTTCTTGTCGTTGTTCCTCGGGCGGTGGCGGTTCTTCGCCTGGCTGCGGGCGTGGCTGTGGAACCTCCTGAAGCTGCCGGACACGCTCCGTGGGCGTCGGGTGGCCCGCAAGGGGCGAGTCGTCGGCGATGCCGAACTCTTCAGATATCAGATCAGTGGTTCGGTCGCTCTCAAGTCGGTTGTCGCGGAGCTGTCCGACCGGGTACGGCAAAGATTACCGGGAGAAGACCGACTCTCGATCGAGGCGGTCGGCAGTGAACTCAGGCGACCGTCGTTCATCGTGGGAGCGTTCGCGGTGGGATTCGTCCTTCTCGCCACCCGGAGTATCTGGTCCGGTGGGTTGCCTGCCGTCGGGTACAGCCTCCCGTTCGTTGAATCCGGATCGGACGCTATCTCGGCATACGCCGGGGGCTGGAATCCGGCGGGACTTGGATCCGTAGAGCCGCTCCGTCCGTTCGTCGCGATCGCCGGTCTGGTCCAGACCATCCTCTTCGACAACCGGCGTCTTGCCGAGTACGTATTGACCGCAGGGTCGTGGCTGGTCGGAATCTGGGGAGTAGTCCGGCTGCTGCGGACATGGGGCGTTCGTGCAGTCGCAGGGACTCTCGCCGGGATCGTCTACGTCGCCGGTCCTGCTGCACAGGCCGTGGCTCAGGAAACCGCTGTCGGGGTCGCCATCGCCATCGCACTCATCCCATGGTCGATGCGCTTCGCTCTCGCTCCGTTCCCCACCTCGTGGGTCGCGAGAGCCGGTCGATTCGCGGCCGTCGCCGTCCTTGCCGGCGTGACCGCCGTCTTTGCACCGCTCACTCTCGCAGTGCCGGTAGCCGCGCTGCTCGTGTGGGCCCTCCTCAACCTCACCGACGCCACTGCATGGCGGGCCGTCGGCGTCTCGCTGGTCGGGGCGGCCCTGGCCATTCCATTGCTCTTTCCCTGGCTCGGCACCGCCGATCTCTATCGATTCATCACGAACGGCGACGCCTTCTGGGTGCCGCCGGTCGTGACGGCCGTCGTCATTGGAATCGCTGCTGCAGCCTCACTCATTGCAGCGCCACCGCGGCTCGCCCTGATAGCGGGTTGGGGCGCGATCGCGGCCGCCTCTGGAACACTTGTTGCCCGGTCGGCGGGACTCGGGTCGGGTATCGAAGTCGAGACCGTGGGACTGGCGATCGTTGCCCTCGGCATCGGACTCATCGTCGGACCGTCGTTCGAAGCGATCACCCGCGTACGGGAAGTAGGTGGCTGGCGCCGTGTCGTTGCAGGGATCGCCGTTGCGGCGTCGGTTCTTCTCGTGACAGCGTCCACGGTCACGATTCTGGGCGGTCGTGCGGGATATCCGAGTGACGAATACCGGGGGGCGTTCACGTTCTCGGCCGCACGACCGGGCGATCCGATCGCATCGAGAATCCTCGTGCTCGGAGCGCCTGGAAACCTCCCGGGCGACGACCGGATCATCGACGGCGCGGCGTACCGGCTCGTGTCTGCGCCGATGCCGGAGGTGTGGGAGGTATACCTACACACGGCCAGGGTTGGCGACGATGCGTTCGCTGAGACGCTGCAAACGATCATCGACGGGGAGACGAAGCGTGCCGGCGAGCTACTTGCGCCGTTCGGCGTCCGCTGGATCGTCGTCCTTGCTGAGACCGAGAGGGACCGGTTCGCCGATGCGTGGAGGACGATCTTCGTGGGTCAACTCGACCTGGTCCCTCTCGGCGGCGGGCTGTCAAACACGACGTTCGAGAACGAGGCTGAGAACGCCGTTCGCGCCATCAGCACCGAGGGATCCCTGTGGACGCGTGTCGGAACCGGCTACGAAGGTGAACCGGAGTTCGGAGTTGGCGTCGAGGTGAGAGAGAACGCCGACGGCCGCTGGCGTCCAGGTGATTGGGAGCAGACCGGCTGGGCCAACAGAACGACGGCCGCTGCCGGCTGGACCGCATTCGAACCCATCGGTGCACGCCGCTGGCAGGCCATCGGCGCCGCCGTGTGGCTCGTCGCCCTCGCCGGAGCCGCATGGGCCGGGAGGAGGTTCGGATGAGACGGGTGATCGCGGTCGTCATCGTGGTCGTCGTGGGTGCGCTCGCTCTCGCTCAGTCCGGACCGGCCGAAGTGGGTCGGCCGGACTTCGGGACACCACTCCCGGAAGCGGGCGCAGCGACCGGTGATCCCAGCGCCTGGTACTGCCCGTGGGTTGGCGCCGGCGCCCTGCGGGACTCAGCGTTCAACGTGGCTTCGGTGCTCGACGTCAATGCGACGATCACACTCCCGAATCCGAATCCGACTGAAGAGCCGGACATCGACGAGTTGCGCCTCCGCGGTCCGGGAGCCCGAAGCATCGACGCCGGCGATATCGTCCGACGGGGCACGTCGCCCGGTATCGTGGAATTCGACGACGGGCCGGCAGTCGCGACAACGGCGATGTGGTCGGAGGAGATCCTCACCGGGGATCGGTGCGTCGTGTCGGTTCCCAAGGAGTGGCACCTGGTCGGTGGCATCACCGCGGAGGGATTCACCCTCGAACTCCAGCTGTTCAATCCGTTCGCAGAGAGCGCCAAGGTCACGGTCGAGGCGATCACTGAATTCGGTCGATCACCGCTCGCCGGGTTCGAGAGCATCGACGTCCCCGGACGGTCATGGCTGACCGAGGACCTGTCCCGTGTCATCCCGTTCCTCGACATGGCGACTTTCACCGTGACAACCGAGAGCGGGATCGTCATCCCCAGTCTCGTGCTCAACAACGGAACCGACGAGGCGTCCTGGCCCGGCACCGGCCAGTCGACGGTCTGGGACTTCCCGGTGACCAGCCTTCCCGGATTGGACCCAACACTGGTGCTTTCCAACACCGGCGGCGTTGAGGCCACGATCGCGATCGATCTCTTCACACCGGACGGCCCGATACTCGACGCCGACGGAAGGATCGCCTCACCGCTCGAACCGCTCCGAATCCATCTGTCAGACCTGGCGGCGCCTCCCTTCGCCGTACGGGTGCGATCGAATGTTCCCATCGGAGCGGTCATCCAGGCGGCGCCGGAAGGGACGTTCCCGAGGGCCGACGTCATACCGCCCGGCGAAGGTCAGAGCGGTGGAACTGAAGACGACGCGGCGACAGACGACGCGGCGACAGACGACGCGGCGACAGACGACGCGGCGACAGACGACGCGGCGACAGACGATGAGGGCGTCACAGCCGACGAGGACACGACCGACACCACTGAGGGCGAGGGAGTCGATGAACCCGTTTCCTACGAGGGACTGGCAGCAATGCCCGGGAACCCCGATTCGTTCGAGCGGTGGTTGGTTCCGGGTCTCGGGGTCGTGCCCGGTGCTGAGACCTCGATCTGGATCCTGAATCCCTCCGGCGATGATGCGACGGTGTCGGTCAGTCCGCTCGGCGTCGCCTCACTTTCGTCCGAGAAGGTCTTGATTCCTCCCGGCGGCTATGTGGAGATCCCCGTCCCGGCTCTGTCCGAGACCGGCAACTCGGGGATGCTGATCAATGCGAACCGTCCGGTCTCGGTGGCCGTATCGATCGCCGGACCCCAAGGTGTGGCGTTCATCGGCGGCATCGGAGTCGGATGAGCACCGCGAAATACTTGGTCTCGCCCGTCTCGACCCCTAGCTTCACACCGCCATGACTTGCGTCCGCTGCTCATCACATCCCACCTCGTGCCTCACCTATGCGTACGAGCGCCGCGAGGCGTGGCTCGTCGACAGCGAAGGCTCTGTCGCTCCGGGCACTCGTTACCCCCTGTGCACGACTCACGCCGATCGGGTCACGCCACCGGTCGGCTGGGTGCTTCACGATCGGAGATCGCAGCCGACGTTGTTCGCCCAGGTGGGGTATAGGGGGCGGGATGTCGATTGACCGGGACGTCCTCGAGGCCGTACGAGAGATGGACGAACACGAGTTGAGAAGGCTGTACATCCTTGCCAAGGCGCGCCTCGAGGGACGGGGCGTGGATCTGCCGGGATCGGGTCCCGAAGTCAAGCTACGGAAGCAGATGGTGCGGTGCGGGAAAGACAGTTGCACCCGGTGTCCCCACGGTCCCTACTGGTACGCATACTGGAACGAAGACGGCAAGCGCCGATCCCGGTACTTGGGAAAACTCGAAGACGTCCCGGAAGCAGTAGAAGGTAGGAAGTAGGAAGTAGAAAGCAGAAAGACAGGAGCTGCCGGCTGCCGACCATGGGCCATGAGCCCGAGTACGGGTTACCGACTACTGAATACCGACTACCGACTACTCTTCAATCCCATGGAAGGCAGAACATGAACGACGGGCTTCGCTGTACCACCTGCGGTCAGGGCAGCGTCATCGAGATCGAACTCAAGCTTCCGGACGGATCGCAAGTCGTGTTCTGTTCGTGTCACCGGTGCGAATCGAAGTGGTGGGATCGAAACGGAGAGCACCTCGATCTGGATGCACTCGTCGACGTGGCCCGCCGCGAGGCGTAGATCCCGAACCGCCCTACCGGACTGCTCTCACTAGCCTCTCGGCCGTGATCTCTCCACCCGCGCCCGCCGTCATGGAGCCTGCCTCCGAGACCTCACAGGATGTGGGCACGGGTACGGTGCCGACCTGGTTGATCGTCGTTCTGGTCGGCGCACCAACGCTGCTCATCCTGCTCGTCATGTCGGGGGTCCTCGGCGTCATTGGATCCGGACCGTTGATCCGATTCCCGCAGATCCTGGTCGCCAACACCCCGACCGGCGGCGACATGGGCGCCCACGTGCTCCTGCCCCAGGTCCTCCAGGACGTGCTGCTGCCATCCGGCCGACTGTTCGGCTGGTCGAGCACCTGGTACGCGGGATTCCCGGCCCTCTACTTCTACTTCCCGATTCCCGCGCTCGTGACCGTCTTCCTCAACGTCTTCCTACCGTACGGTGTCGCGTTCAAGCTTGTGACGATCGTCGGACTTGTGGCGCTCCCCGTCGCCACCTACGCGTTCCTGCGCCTCCTCGCCTTCTCACGTCCGGTCGCGGCGCTTGCTTCGCTCACGGGATCGATGTTCGTGTTCATGGAGAGCTTCTCGATCTTCGGCGCGAACATCAAGTCAACGCTTGCCGGCGAGTTCTCGTTCTCATGGTCCTTCGCTCTGTCGATCATCTACCTCGGAATCGTCGCTCGGGACACGCGCCTTGGGCGGCGGTTCACGCCGTGGGCCGGGATCGTTCTCGCCCTGACGGCGATGACCCACGTCGTCACGACGATGATCGTCGTCGTTGTCGCGGCGTCGCTTCTGTTCAGAAGGAACGGGCCGAGAACCGTCATCTCGTCGTGGATCGTTGGTTTCGCGATCAGCGCGTTCTGGGCCTTGCCTCTCGGTATCCGGGTTGTCCAGGGCATGACCACCGACATGGGATGGGCGCCGGTTGCCAACATCATCGGCGATACGAATCCCGGGTCCCCGCTGCCGGGGGAGTTCATCCCGGTACTCGCGCTGGGGCTCGTCGGGATGGTGTGGACGATGCTGCGACGTGACGACGTCATGGTGCTTGCGTGGCTCACGTTGTTGCCGCTGGCCGGCTACTTCATCCTCCCGAAGATGGGTATCACCGCTCTGTACAACGCTCGTCTCCTTCCCTATTGGTACTTCGGCATGTACGTGTTCGCCGGAATCGCACTCGGTCTGGCGGTTCTCGAGATCTCGCGGCGCCTCCCTCTTCGACGATCGATGCTCGTCGGCGTATCGCTCAGCGTCGGGTTCATCGTGCTCGCCGCGACGATCCTGTCGATTCACGACGTCCCCGGTTGGGTCAAGTGGAACTTCGAGGGATACGAGGGGAAGACCGACTACCACGAGTACCGGGCGTTGATGGAGACCGTCGATACGCTGCCACCCGGTCGCATCATGTGGGAAGCGAACTCCGACATGAACAAGTACGGGACGCCGATGGCACTGATGCTGTTCCCGTATTGGAGCGAGGGCCACCCGTCGATGGAGGGACTGTTCTTCGAGTCTTCGCTCACCACGCCGTTCCACTTCCTCAACGCGTCCGAGGTCAGCGAACGGCCTTCGAACCCCGTGCGAGGTCTCGACTACCGCGGGTTCGACATGGAGCGGGGAATCAAGCACCTCGCTGTGTACGACGTCGCCTACTACGTGAGTTTCACGGAGAAGGGTGCATCGGAAGCTCGGCTGGCCGGCCTTGTCGAGATCGGCGTCGCCTCGCCGTGGACGATCTTCGCCCTTCCCGACTCTGATCTCGTCGACGTCGCGACCTTGACACCGGCCGTGTGGGACGGCGGCGGTGATTTCCTCGAACCGGCACTTGAGTGGTACGACGACGTCGATCATCTGGACAACTGGCTCGTCGAAACCGGACCGGAGGAGTGGCCCCGGGTCGATTCTGTGGACGACCGCCTGGCCTTTCTGATGCCGTACGCCGGCAGGGGCGTCGTGACCGACATCGTCCAGGAGGACCACCGGATCTCGTTCACGACGACGGCCGTTGGTGTGCCGCACTTGGTGAAGGTGTCCTATTTCCCGAACTGGACCGTCGACGGCGCCGAAGGACCGTATCGCGCCGCTCCGTCGCTGATGATCGTCGTCCCGACGAGCGAGCACGTCGTCCTTGAGTTCAGGAACACGTCTGCCGAGAATCTGGGCATGGCTCTCACGTTGACTGCACTCACGGGGCTGGCGGTGTACGCATACCGTCGGCACAAGCTTCGGCCATCCGAGGTCGACGCATGAGGCGCTACCTCGCCAGTTTCATGACCAAGGAGGCGTTCGAGCAGTTCATCAAAGTCGGACTCGTCGGTGTCGCGAACACGATCGTGTCCTTCGCCCTGTTCAACCTCTTCCTCTGGATGGGGTGGTGGTCGGTGGTCGCGGTGAGCGTCGCATTCGCGCTCACCACGTTCATGTCGTATCTCCTGAATCGAATCTGGACGTTCGAGATCAAGGACGGCAAGGTCTCCGGCAGAGAGACGGTGCGCTTCTATCTCGTCAACGTTGCCGCCTGGGCCGGCACTGCCGGCACGATGTGGCTCGCGGAGACGTTGTTCGGGCCGCTGTCGAAGATCGCGGCGAACGTCGTGTACCTGATCACGTCGATCGCAATCCTCCTCCCAAAGTTCGCGTCCTATCGCGACATCGTGTTCGGGAAGGCGATCAGGGAGCGAGAGAACAGCCGCTCCGACGCATGACGCCTCGGGTCTCAGGCTCGTAGGCTCTTTCGGATCCGCCACACACCCTTGAGCGTACGCGGTACTCGTTTGGCGAGACTGCTCTTCGTCTCACGCTTCTCTTCCACGACGGCCGGCACTTCGGCGACGCGGTATCCGGCACGTTCCGCGCGGACGACGAGCTCCGTGTCGAACAGATCCTGGGTCGAGACCACCTCCGGGGCTATCCGATCGACGACGTCGCGCCGGATGGCCTTCATGCCGTGCGTGTCCGAAACACCGGATGACAGCACGAAACGCAGAACCTGATTGAACGTCCACGTAGCGAACCGGCGGACGTGACCACGGCGATCATCTGCACCCTCGACCCGCTTCGAGGCCAGGACCAGGTCAGCATCGTCGCCGATCGCGAGGACCGAACGGAGGAAATCGCCGGAGAAGTAATCGATGTCGAAGTTGACGACCCATTCGCCGTCGGTGGAGAGGAATCCTTCTCGCATGGCCGCGCCGTAGTCCGCAGTGGGGAGTTTGATGAGGGCGAGCCCGGGATAACGGCCGAACGCCTCGCGAACCACTTCTGCGGTGCCGTCGGTGGAACCGTTCTCGACCACCAGAACCGTGATCGATGCCGGGACGCCGGCGATCTCCTCGAAGAGCTCTGCAAGAGCGCCGGGGAGGTAGTCCGCTTCGTTGTGGACCGGGATCACGACCGAGAGGGTCGTTGGTGTGTCGGAGGCCATGTCGGCGGTGAGTGTAGGAACGGATCGGAGACAGGGACTCTGCCCACCCGCGCGCGACCGTAGAATCCCACCATGGATCTTGACACCATCTTCAAGGCGTACGACGTCCGTGGCCTCTACCCGTCGGAGATCGACGAGGAGGCGGCTCGACGGATCGGGTACGGCTTCGCCAGATTCGCCGACACCGATCGGATCGCCGTTGGGCGGGATTGCCGGGCCTCCTCGCCGGCGATCGTCGCCGCCCTCATCGACGGGATCACTACAGCCGGGACCGACGTCGTCGACATCGGCGAGATCACGACCGATGGCCTCTACTTCGTATCCGGGTCGATGGATCTTCCCGGCGTGGTCGTGACCGCATCGCACAATCCACCCGAGTACAACGGACTCAAGTTCTGCCTCGCGGGCGCTGCGCCGGTCGGTGAGGACTCCGGGTTGAACGACATCAAGCGAATCGCCGCTTCAGAATACGAAGAACAGGACGATCGAGGCTCGGTCGAGGCCGTCGACATCCTCGACGGATACGTCGACCATCTCTTCGGAGTCGTCGACGCATCGGTGTTCTCGGAGTTGACCATCGCCGCAGATGGGGGCAACGGGATGGCCGGTATCGCCCTGCCGGCGGTGTTCGAACGGCTGCCGGCCCGGCTCATCGGCCTCTACCTCGAGCCGGATGGGTCCTTCCCGAACCATCCTGCCGATCCGCTCAGACCGGAGAACCTCGTCGATCTCCTCTCCCTCATGGATGAGAGGAACCCGGACCTCGGCGTCGCATTCGATGGCGATGCCGACCGGGCATTCTTCATCGACGACCGGGGCATCCCGCTGCCGGGAAGCACGACAACGGCGATCATCGGCGACTGGTTCCTCAAGCGAGAGCCTGGTGCGTCGATCGTGCACAACCTCATCTGCTCCAAGGCGGTACCTGAGCGGGTTCGTAGTTCAGGAGGTGTTCCGGTGCGGACAAGAGTCGGGCACTCGTTCATCAAGCAGGTCATGAAGGAGACCGGAGCCGTGTTCGGCGGCGAGCACTCCGGGCACTACTACTTCCGGGACAACTACCGCGCCGACTCCGGGATTCTCGCGATGCTCGTGCTGATGCAGGTGATGTCGGAGGATGGGCGTCCGCTCTCCGAACTCCGTATCGCCTACGAGCCTTACGTCGGGTCGGGCGAGATCAACTACGACGTCGAAGATCAATCAGCGACCACTGCGGCTGTGGCTGCCGCATACGCCGATGCCCAGATCGACAATCTCGACGGACTGACCGTCGACCTCGGAGATCGATGGTTCAATCTTCGACCGTCGAATACCGAGCCGAAGCTCAGGCTCAACGCAGAAGCACCAGACGCCGCCGCGGTCGATGAACTCGTCGCAGCGGTGGCATCGATCATCGAGGAGGCACCGTGACCGACCATCTGATCGACCCGGCGTTGCTGGAGATCATGCAATGTCCATCTTGCACCGGAACGCTCATCGAACGTCTTGAGCCGGCGGCGCTCGTGTGCTCGGATTGCGGACTCCAGTATCCGGTCCGGGACGGCATTCCCGTCATGTTGATCGACGAAGCCGCTCCTTCCGACGAATGACGATGCTCGATGACATCCTGAGCCTGCCGGACCAACTCCGGTGGGGAGTCGGCCACGACATCGCTCCACTGCGATCCGACGGGCCGATCGTGCTGCTCGGTATGGGAGGATCGGCGATGGCAGCCACCATCGGGATGCTCGCATCGACGCCCCGCGTCCCGATGATCGTCCATCGTGGGTATGGACTCCCCGCCTGGGCGACCGAGGGGGGAGTGTCGGTGCTCGCCGTCTCCTACAGCGGTAACACCGAAGAGGTGCTTTCCGGGGTCGATCAAGCGATCTCGGCCGGCCTCGATGTGGCCGTCGTCGCTTCGGGGGGCCGCCTCGGCGAGATCGCCGTAGATGGCGACCTGCCATACGTCGAGGTTCCGGGAGGGCTCCAGCCCCGCGCCGGCGTCGGCTACCAGACCGCGGCCGTGACCGTCATGCTCGGCGCCGGTGCGCACATCTCGAGTGCCGATGCCGCTCTGAGCGAAGCCGCCGACGTCGTCGACCGACTGCTCGGCGGAGGGAGTGGCGGCGCTGTGCAACTCGGACGCGATCTTGCGACGGGTCTCGAAGACCGAACGGCGGTCATCTACGGTGGTCGTGGAATCGGCTCAACGGCGGCGTACCGGTGGAAGACACAGATCAACGAGAACGCCAAGCTCCCCGCCTTTGCTGGGGCCGTTCCTGAGATGAACCACAACGAACTCGAAGGGTGGCAACCCGGATCGAGCGACCCATTCGGCGTGATCTACCTCAGAGACTCCGCCGATCACCCGAGCGTGGCTCGTCGATTGGATCTCTCAGGAACAGTGCTGTCCGGGAAGGTCCGCCGGGTCGGTGACGTCCACTCGACCGGGGACGGCCCACTTGCTCGGTTCTTCAGTCTTGCGGTCGTCGGTGACGTCGCGTCCGTCGCGATGGCGGAGGCGGCGGGGGTTGATCCGACTCCGGTTGAGACTCTTGAGGCTTTCAAGATCATGCTCGCGAAGGGAGCACCATGAAGTACGACATTGCTGATTCGTCACTCGCGTTCGAGGGTCATCGGCGGATCGCCTGGGCGGATCGCAGGATGCCGGTGTTGGCTGCGATCCGGGAACGGTTCGAGGCTGAGCAGCCGCTGGCGGGGATCCGGGTGGCGGCGTGTATGCATGTGACGAGTGAAACGGCGACCCTGATGTACACGTTGCGTGCTGGTGGGGCGTCGGTGGTGTTGTGTGCTTCGAATCCTCTCTCGACCCAGGATGACGTGGCTGCGGCGCTCGTGGATGACGGTTTCGGGGTGTACGCGGTGCGTGGTGAGGATTCGGACACGTTCTACGAGCACATCAACGCGATCTTGGACACCGATCCGCATCTGGTGTTCGATGATGGGGCGGATACGACGACCGTGCTGCATCGGGAACGAGCGGAGCAGCCGATCCTTGGTGGTCTCGAGGAGACGACGACGGGTGTGTTGCGTCTCCGGGCGATGGCCGCCGACGGGGTTCTCCGGTATCCGGTGGTTGCGGTGAACGATTCGGCGACGAAGCATCTGTTCGACAATCGGCACGGGACGGGCCAGTCGTCACTCGACGGGATTCTCCGGGCTTCGAACATCCTGTTCGCGGGGCGCACTGTGGTTGTTGCGGGTTTCGGTGATTGTGGGTGGGGTGTTGCGCGTCGCGCGGCGGGCTTGGGGGCGAGTGTTGTCGTCATCGAGGTCGATCCGATCCGGGCGCTCTCGGCTGCGATGGAGGGGTATCGGGTGATGACGGCTGCGGAGGCTGCTCCGATCGGGGATGTGTTCGTCACGGTGACGGGTGATATCCACATCTTCCGGCCCGAGCATTTCGTGGTGATGAAGGACAACGTGATCCTCGCGAACGCCGGGCATTTCGACGTGGAACTCGATCTGAAGGGTCTTCGGGAGATGGCGGTTGATCGCCGTGAGATCCGGGAGAATCTCGAGGAGTTCGAGTTGGAGGACGGGCGTCGGATCAT
>JAUVNV010000011.1 GCA_030599515.1 Acidimicrobiia bacterium | reverse complement strand
CGACTCTGACTCGACCGATCGTTGGCAATTCAGACCAACGGAGCGCGATCCCGAGTACCGTCGGCTCACCTCCCCTGATTGTCCTCGCTTCTCGGTCGTGTTACGTCACTGTGGCATTATCGAGCCCTTGCCGGCACGCCCGGGATGGCGTAGTTTCGGTAGAGAATCCAGCGATGGGAGGTACCGGTGCCGAGACCAATTCACTTCGATATCCACGGTGATGACCCGCAAGCCTCTGTGGCCTTCTACGCGGACGTCTTCGACTGGCAGACGGAACAGTGGGGAGACATGCCGTACTGGCTCCAGCGCACCGGCGACGGGCCCGGGATCGATGGAGGCATTGCACCCACCGGGGAACCTGAGCAAGCGGTCATCCTCACGATGGAGATTGACGATGTCGATGCCTTCAGCGAGCGAGTGGTCGATGCCGGAGGGGCGATCACCGCGGAGCGCTCACCGATCCCCGGAGTGGGGTGGTTCGTCATGGCGACTGATCCAAACGGGGTCTACTTCGGCATGCTGCAACCCGACGAAACAGCCGGGGCCTGACCTTCCCTCCCCCGGCGTCCGACCCACCGCACTCGCCGACATAGCGCCACTGTGACGATATGTATCGCCGCTGTTGTGATGCCTGTGCGCGACTTCCCACCAACAGACCTCATTCGCTATGCTCGGTCGAGTAACGAATTGGAGGATTCCATGGCAAAGCGCCGTACGACCTGGACGATTCTTCTCGCTCTCTTGCTGGCGTTCGCGATGCTCGCGGCAGCATGTGGCAGCGACGACGAGACAACCGGCCCCACCGCAGCAGCCGGTTCCTGCGACATCGCCGATCTCAACCTCGTGACGGCCGGGAATCTCACCGTCGCGACCGGCGAGCCCGCCTTCCCGCCGTGGGTGGGCACCACAGACGGTGAAGGGTTCGACGATCCCGCGTCGAAGCTCGGCTTCGAGAGCGGACTCGTCTACGCCATCGCCGCCGAACTCGGGTTCGCCGACACCGACGTCGTCTGGACGCGAATCGGCTTCAACGAGGCGATCGCGCCGGGAGACAAGCCCTGGGACTTCAACCTGCAGCAGTACTCGATCACGGAGGCCCGTGAAGAGGTCGTGGACTTCAGCTCGCCGTACTACGTGACCCGGCAGGCGTTGGTCCTCTATCCAGACTCCCCATACGCGTCGGCGAAGACCGTCGATGACCTGAAGGATGCGATCCTCGGGGCCCAGATCGGTACAACGAGTCTCGACTTCATCGAAAACGTCATCAAACCGAACACAGAACCCAACGTCTACGACGAGAACGTCGACCTCGAGGCGGCGATGAAGGCCGGCCAGATCGACGGTCTGGTCATGGACCTCCCCGCTTCGTACTACGTCACTGCGGTGCAGCTGGAGGGTGCAATCATCGCCGGGCAGTTCGAGACTGAGGCGGCCGAACCGGATGAGTATGGGCTCCTCTTCGCTGATGGCAATCCGCTCGTTCTCTGCGTGAATAGCGCTCTCGCGGTGCTCATCGACAACGGCACGGTCCAGGAACTGGAAGACACCTATCTGACTCAGGGTGGCGGCATCCCGACCATCACCGAATAGGTCTCCATGAGCGATCGCTCGTCGCTTGACGAATTCGGCGGGGGCCCGGGACTGTTCGGGCCCCCGCACGCGCCTCGTGGCCGGGAAGAAGGCACCAGGGCGGCACTGATCGCGTTCGTCTCGACGATCATCTTTCTCGTTGTTGCCCTGTGGGCGATTCTGTCATCCGATGCCTGGCCTGCGGTTCAACGCCAGTTCTTCAACTGGGATCACTTCGTCGAGGTTTTCCCTGATGTGCTCGGCGGGTTCTGGCTCGACGTCAAGATGTTCCTTTTCGCCGAGATCGTCATCCTCGCGTTCTCACTCCTGATCGCGATGATCCGCTCGCTGCGCGGTCCGGCGTTCTTCCCGCTCCGTGCCCTCGCCATCATCTTCATCGATCTCATTCGAGGTATCCCGGTCATCCTGCTCATCCTGCTTCTCGGTTTCGGCGTTCCGGCCCTTCAGTTGCCGGGTGTCCCCAAGAGTGCGTTGTTCTGGGGTCTCACTGCGCTCATCATCAGCTACAGCGCCTACACGGCCGAAGTCTATCGAGCAGGCATCGAGTCCGTCCATGAGAGCCAGCGCATGTCGGCTCGCTCCCTCGGCCTCACACAGGGCCAGGCGTTGCGATACGTGCTCGTTCCCCAGGCCATTCGCAACGTGATCCCTGCTCTTCTCAACGGCTTCGTGAGCCTTCAGAAGGACGTTGCTCTCGTGCTCATCCTCGGCATCCGGGAGGCAGTCCGGGAGGCCGACATCTACGCGGCGAAGACGTTCAACTACACGGGATACATCGCAGCGGCCCTGCTCTTCCTGGCCGTCAGCGTCCCGGTTGCCCGATTCACGGATTGGTACACCGAACGGGACCGCCGCAAGAAGCAGTCGGTGGGCACGTGATGAAACCGAAGCTGGAGCTCCGGGGCGTCTGGAAGGCCTTCGATGACAAGGAGGTCCTGCGCGAGGTCGATCTCGTGGTCGATCACCACGAGGTCGTCTGTTTGATCGGATCCTCAGGGTCGGGGAAATCGACGATGCTCAAATGCATCAACCTCCTCGTGTCGATCGACGACGGAACGATCCTCCTCGACGGTGCAGACATCACGGCACCGGGCGTCAATCCGAACCAGGTCCGCGAGGAGATGGGGATCGTATTCCAGGCATTCAACCTGTTCCCCCACATGAACGTCATCGACAACATCACGCTCAGCCCGCGCAAGGTGCACGGAGTCGCCCGGGCCGAAGCAGAGGAGAAAGGAAAGGATCTCCTCGAGCGTTTCGGTCTCTCGGACAAGGTCGTCGAGTACCCGGACCGCTTGAGCGGCGGCGAGCAGCAGCGTGTGGCCGTCATTCGCGCCCTCGCCACCGAACCCGACCTCATGCTCTTCGACGAGGTCACCTCGGCGCTCGACCCGGAACTGGTCGCCGAGGTCCTCGATGTGATCCGCGGCTTGAAAGATGATGGGATGACGATGGTCATCGCAACTCACGAGATGGGGTTCGCACGAGACGTGGCGGATCAGGTGTGCTTCCTCGACCAGGGCCGCATCCTCGAGCACGGGCAGCCGAGGCAGATCTTCTCCACACCCCAAGAAGCGCGTACCCAGCAGTTCCTCCAGCGGATCATCGACGCGGGCCGTCTGTAGTCTTCAGCCCTGGGCTCGCACCGTCACCACATCGCGAGGCTTCGGCCTGATGACCTTGCCACCGGTACCGTTGTTCTCGGACACGAGCAGATAGCCGCTCGAATCCCACAGCGCGATCAGTGTGTCGGAGTCGTACTCAGAGTCACCGAACGTCGAGACCATCCCCTTGATGCGCGCTCCGCAGATGTCGACCTGGACCCCGCCCGGCACGGGAAGGTGTTCGATCTCCTCCGGGAGGATGGAGCAGATCGCGTTACCGAAGTCGTCGATGTAAATGACCTCTCCGGTCACGCTGCCATCGTCGTGTCGCGCGGCGCCCCAGAGAGGGATCCTGATCGGATCATCGAACGGAGTTCCTAGATCGGAGAGGGGCACCCCCACCGCAAGATGGGCACCTACCGGCGAGAAGAGGTCCCTTCCGTGGAAGGTCATGCTCACGTCCTCGAGCCAGTACTCGGGCTTGTCGAGGTGGATGAATTCCGTCGACCACCCCTCGCCTTCCGCGCGGTCGAGACATGCCGTGAGCACACCGTTGTCGGGGGCAACGAAGAAGTGCTCCCCTATCCGTGCAGCTATCGGCTTCCGGTCGGTGCCGACCCCGGGATCGACCACGACGACATGCACGCTCCCGGCCGGGAAGAAGAAGGCGCTGTTGTTGACGACGAAGTTCGCTTCTCGGATGTCCTGCGGAGTGATGTGGTGCGAGAGATCGGTGACCACTGCATCGGGAGCGATCCCGTAGATGGCACCGTGCAGAACGGCGTCGCTCCCCTGCCGCGTGCCGAAGTCGGTGGTGAGGGTGATGTACGTCATTCGGAGATGCTACCGGTCGACCACCAATCCTCGATATCCCGCGTCAGCCGGGTGCGGGTGGCGTCGTCCGCCCAAGATGCCTCGACCACAGCGATCGACAGTCGCTTGAGTGCAGCATCACCGAGGCCGAAGTGCTGCACGAGGCTCTCGAACTCACCCGCCAGGTTCGTATCGAACATCGCAGGATCATCCGTGTTGATCGTCACCATGACTCCTGCGTCGATCAATCGACCAACCGGGTGCTGATCCCAATGCGCCACCACGCCGGTCCGAAGATTCGACGTCGGGCAGACCTCGAGCGGGATCTGATGCTCGACCAGGTATGTCATGAGTTCGGGATCTTCTATCGATCGAACGCCGTGTCCGATCCGCTCCGCACCGAGTTCTCTGAGAGCTCCCCAGACGCTCTCTGGACCTGCCTCCTCCCCCGCGTGAGCGGTCAGGCGAAATCCGGCCTCCCGCGCATCGTCGTAGACGGGAGCGAACTGCTCCGGAGGATGCGCTAACTCGAATCCGCCGATCCCGATCCCGATCACACCGACCTCGGACGCAACTTCCTTGATCGCGGCGAGGGTTCGAGCCGTTCCTTCCGGGCCGCGATCACGAACGAGGTCCACGATCAACGCAACCTCGACCCCTTCCACACGATCGAGTCCGGTGCGGATCGCTTTGGCGATCCCCTGAGGTTCCAGGCCGTGTCGTCGAAAGTCGCTCGGAGAGAAGAACGCCTCGACGTAGACGATGTTCTGTGCGACGAGATGCCGGGCAACGGCCTCTGCCGCAAACTCGAAGTCGTCGTAGCAGCGGAGGAAGCCGTTCATCCACGCCCACGTCTCCATGAAGTGAGCGAAGTCCCGGTAACTGAACCACTCGGCGAGCTGCTCCCGACTCTCGATGATCGGGTCTCCACCGTGGTGCTGGATCAGCTCCCACAACACCGGCACCGGAATCGCACCTTCTAGATGGAAATGCAGTTCGGCCTTCGGCATTGTCGTCCAATCGCGCATCCGGCCATTCAACCAGATGCCACGAGGTCGTGGACGCCGCCGCGGGGGGCGCACACGGGATGTGACCCTTGTCCCTGGTCGCAGAGTGATCTCTTCCGTACGGTGGGAGCATTGGAAAGGACGGTACATGCAACTTTCGTACGCACACGGTCCAAAGGATGTTCCGCTCCTCACTGAAACGATCGGCGAGAACCTCGAACACACCACGGCACGATTCCCGGACCGCGATGCGTTGATCGTGCGGCACCAGGGGATTCGCTGTACGTATCGGGAATTCGACGAGGCAACCGATCGTCTCGCCAAGGCGTTCTTGCGACTCGGTGTCGAACTCGGCGACCGCGTCGGGATCTGGAGCCCGAACTGCGCCGAGTGGGTCGCCGTCCAGTACGCAACCGCGAAGATCGGAGCGATCCTCGTCAACGTGAACCCGGCATACCGCACGTCAGAGCTCGAATACGTCCTGAATCAATCCGGATGTCGGTTCCTCATCTCGGCTCCGTCGTATCTCACGTCGGACTATCGCGCCATGGTCGATGCGGTCTCCGACTCCACCCCGGGCCTTGAACGTGCGATCTTCCTCGACTCTCCCGAATGGAACGAGCTCTTCGACGCCGGTGACGACGTTCCCGACGAAGAACTCTGGCAACGTGAGTCCCTGCTCGATCCCGATCAGCCGATCAACATCCAGTACACGTCGGGCACCACCGGCTTCCCGAAGGGTGCGACGCTCACCCACCGCAACATCCTGAACAACGGGTACTTCTGCGGTGAGACGCTCGGCTACACCGAGCACGACCGGGTCTGCATCCCCGTTCCGTTCTACCACTGCTTCGGCATGGTCATTGGAAACCTCGCCTGTACGAGCCATGGCGCTGCGATGGTGATTCCGGCGCCCGGGTTCGAGGGTGGTGCCGTGCTCGAAGCCGTTGAGGCCGAGGCGTGCACCAGCTTGTACGGCGTTCCCACGATGTTCATCGCCGTGCTCGAACACGAGGACCTCGCGAAACGGGACGTGTCGACACTTCGTACAGGCGTGATGGCCGGTGCGCCGTGTCCGATCGAAGTCATGAAGCGCGTGATCACCGATCTGAACATGGCCGAGGTCACCATCGCCTACGGCATGACCGAGATGTCTCCCGTCGCAACCCAGACACTGCGCGACGACACGATCGAGCGGCGCGTCGCCACCGTCGGGGTCGCGCATCCTCACGTCGAGATCCAGATAGTGGATTCCGATACTGGAACGGTCGTTCCTGTCGGCACGTCCGGCGAATTCTGCGCCCGTGGGTACTCGGTCATGGAGCGGTACTGGAACGATCCGGAGCGGACGGCCGACGCGATCGATGCCGATGGCTGGATGCACTCAGGGGACCTGGCAGTGATGGACGAAGCCGGGTACGTCAAGATCGTCGGACGCTTGAAAGACATGATCATTCGCGGCGGCGAGAACGTCTATCCGCGGGAGATCGAGGAGTATCTGTTCACCCATCCCGACGTCGTTGACGCCCAGGTGGTTGGCGTGCCCGACGAGCGATTCGGGGAGCAGATCATGGCGTGGGTACAGAAGAGGGAGGGATCAACCCTGTCCGAAGCCGAGGTCATAGAGTTCTGCAAGGGGACGATCGCTCACTTCAAGGTGCCGAAGTACGTGCGTTTCACCGACGAGTACCCGATGACGGTGACGGGCAAGATCCAGAAGTTCAAGCTCCGCGAACGGGCGATCGAGGAACTCGGACTGTAGGGCGCTGCTGCCGACACAGGTTGGCTCAATCCCCGATCGCTGTTGGCTCCACGGCGACGTCCTGAAGATCGCGAACCGCTGCCGACAGGTGCCCGAGTGCTTCGACGTAGTCGGTCTTCGTCGGTCGTCCGGTGCCGATGTCGATCGCGACGTCCTCAGCGGCCGCTTCGAGACGATACAAGGCGTCCCTCAGATGCTCCCAGGTGCGCCGCGTGATCAGGACCTCGTCCGGTCCGAGATCGCGCCGCTTGGCTTCACGACGCGCCTCGTAAGCTCGCTGGCGGTGCGACTTGCGGCAGTACCGTTGCGGACGGCCCGGACCGCGAGCGACCTTGAACCCTCCCCCGCACCACGCACAGTGCCGAACCTGTTCTGTCACAGTGATGGAATCGTACTCGATCGGCCTGCGCCGACCAGGGATCACGCTTCGCGACGCCCCATCAACCCGACGCTCGCCAGAACACATCCGAGCGACAGGACGATCGTGACTACGAGCGAGCGCCAGTAGTCGAACTCTCCGCCGGAGATCAAGGCGTCGAAACTCCCAACGAGGTTCGACGGGAGCCACGGATCCACGTGTGGGATCAGACCGATGATCCCGATCACGATCAGCACCGCGATCGTGATCAGTGCCGTACCGGGAACGCTTCGGACGAACGAAGCGGTCAATCCCGTCAGAGCGACGGCAAATACCAGGTACACGGCGAGGAGGAGCGTTGCCGTGATCGTTCCGCCGAGTCGAGGAGCGTCGATCAACAGTGTCGAACCGACGTACGCGATCGCCGTGCCGATGGAGAAAGAAAGAACAGTCGCGGCCATGTTCACCACGTAGCGCGGCGTCAGGATCTGTCGAATGGAGGCTCGGGTACGCAGGTACACGGCCATCTCGGGCTTCGCATCGAACGCCAGCGCTGCGGCTGAAACGAATGCGACCGCGAGTATCCCGATCTGAAGAGCATTGCCGAGATAACCGGCCATCGCCAGTTCTGGAGTCGGTGGAGGAACCGCTATCTCGACGCCGCCACCCACCGCATCGACGATCTCCGGCAGAAAGCGAGCCGTCAGGGGGCCCAGCGCTCCGAAGGATGCGAACACCGCAAGCAGGATCCAGATCCGATGCGTCCGAAAGAGGCGGAAGGTCTCGAGACGCCACAGGCTCATCGCGTCACCTCGAGGAAGACATCTTCCAGGCTCCGGTCCACCGGAGCGATCGAGACGACCGCTGCGTCGACACGCGCAAGACAAGGCACCAATTCCCGCTCGATGACCGCTGTACTGCCCGCCGATACGATCACGGTGTCACCCTCACCCGAGACATCAGTGACCCAATCGCACAGTTGGAGAGCCTCGACAAGTCGATCTCCACTCCCCCGAACCCGGATCCGATACGAGGGAACGCGGGAGCTGCCGCGCACGAGTTCCTCGAGCGTTCCGTCGTACACGAATCGACCCTTGTTGAGAATCCCGATCGCATCACACACTTGCTCGACGTCATCGAGGATGTGGCTCGAGAACACGATGGTCGAGTCACCGCGGAGATCGCTGACCATGTCGAGCACTTCTCTGCGCCCGGCAGGATCGAGGGCTGCCGCCGGCTCATCGAGAAGTAGCAGGTCCGGGTTTCCGACCACTGCAGCGGCCAACCCGAGGCGTTGGAGCATCCCCCGCGAGAACCCACCGACACGTCGAGAAGCGACGTCGAGAAGTCCCGTCCGATCGAGGACGGTATCGGCGTTGCCCTCAGACATGGCAAGGTTGAGCGAGAGTTCGACAACTTCGCGAGCCGTCATCCATGGGTCGAATTTCGGCGTGTCGGGGAGCACAGCTACGCGCTTCGCGTTGACGGTGAAGACACCATCGGACGGTGTTCGGATTCCTGCGAGGACACCCAGGAGCGTCGTCTTCCCCGCTCCGTTCGGGCCTACGAGCCCGTAAACGGATCCCCGATGCACGGAGAGGTCGACGGCGTCGAGAGCGAGTGTGTTCCCATAACGCTTCGTGATCCCTCTTGCTTCGACGACGTCGTCCGTCATACCGGACAGAATGCTACCGGTCCCCGATGCCACGGAGTGCCGATGGTGGCTCCGCTGGTTCTGCTCTCGTCCCACCGAGAACGTCGACCGCCAGTTCATCCAGGTCGGTTTCGGACCCTACCGCGTAGGCGACCAGAGGCAGGCGCTCTCGAAGGTCAACACCGTCCAGCGATACTCTCTCGGCGAGTTCGTCGCTCCACACCCACATTGTGACCTCCCGGCACTCGGCACCAACACACCTGCCCAACGTACCGCGGCTGTCAAGTCGCTCTGACCGGCGGAAACACCGGCGTGTGATTCACTCCTCTATGAGGACCGTATCGGGCTGGTACGTCGACCACGCGAACCAGAACGTGTCGAGATGCTCGACCCGCTCCAAACGGGAGCCCTCGAGTGTCCCCGAGATTGCCTCTCCGCTGATGAGCCAGACGCTTCCGGTCTCCTGATCCACGAACTGCTCACCTTCGGCGAGGAACGTCAAGGAGCGCCCTTCGACGACTCGGGAGAACACACCGACCGATCCCACGTCGCGCCCTTCGTCGAGCACTCCGGCGTCCAGGGCGGACGCTTGGCCGGCCTTCCAGAGGATCACGAGATCCTGGTCGGCGACGATGATGTTCGTCGCGCTCGCCTCCCCGTCGCTGAGCAGGTTGAGGTCGTACGCCACTGCCTCTTCGTCCACCGCGATGCCTACGACCCGCTGCTTTGCCAGTCCGCGATCATCGAGGCCTCCCCTGAAGAGGAACGGCTGAGTGCGGTCATCGTCGTAGCCGACATAGGGATTGCTCCCGTAGTCGCGGCTGAACCCGGTCTCGGTCCAGTCGAGGATCTTCCCCGTGGGGTAAGCGGATCGGAAGTCTCCCCAGGCCATGAGAGGAGATCCGATCGGCTCGAGTTGGGCGCCCGTGAGAACTCCGACGATGGCCCTCCCGTCGAAGTGCGTCCACAATGACTCGGTGGCGCGATCGTACATGACGAGAGCCGACGCGAAGAGTTTCCCCGAAGTTCCGAACGTCGTCTCGACGCCGTTGATCTCCCGGCGATACGAGACGGCAGAGTTGCAGAGCGGGCAGTACGTAACCGATACGGGCACGCCGCCGACGGTGTCGTTGACGATCTCATGCCAGATCAGCACGCGGACCGGGTAGGCGCGAGCGTCGCCGTTGATCTCGAGTGCAACGACGGGCTCGGCGGGATCAAGGATCTCGGGGTTGCCGGCGACGTCCAGAAACGTGGGTTCTTCGATCGGCGGGATGCCGTCGGGCGGTGGCCCACCGTAGATGATCTCGTCGAGCGGTACGAGAGGCTCGGGGAAGTCCGCCGAGTCGGGATCATCCAGAGCAGACGGGCCGGTGGGGAGCACGCCGGTCACCGTCGTCCCTATCACGGTGGTTGAGGTGGGTGCCACGGTGGTCGGCGGTGCCTCTGACGTCGAGGGCGCCGCCGACGTCGATTCTCCGGTCTCGGTGTCGTCGGTGGTTGAAGCTCCGCACGCGGCGGCCACGAGTGCGATCGCGACGAGCACGGCCAACATGGTGGTTCGTTTCACGGAGGATTCCTTTCGCTGTTCCTCTATCGAACGCACGCCGGGTGTCTCGTGTTCCGCTCTGTCGGTATTCGGACACTGTCAGACGGTTCACAACCATCGGTGGTTGAGATTCGCATGGGCAATCCACATCGACCCGAACCCTCAAGCCCACAGGCCTTGAAATCGTGAGGAACCGCTTCGATGCAATCGCTACCGTGCTCGGTGTGATCGGAGTCCTGAGCGCAATCGTCGTGTTCGGTTTTCTGTCGTACACAGCTCCCGATCCGAAGCAGATCTACGACCCCGTGCGGGCCGGTGAGCCACTCCCGCGAGGGTTCCGACAGCTGTTGTCCCGCGATGCCATCCGGCCGATCTACGATCCGGCATTTGTGACCGTCGGCGCGACTCCCTGGAACGACGACACGCTCGTGATCGGTATCGAGCAAGCCGGAGAAGCCAAGGCGTATCCCGTGAGCTTCCTCAACGGACGTGAGATGGTGATCGACCGCATCGCGGGTATCCCCGTCCTCGTCACCTGGTGACCGCTCTGCGGAACGGCGATGGTCCATCGCCGCGATCTGAACGGGGAAACGCTCGTCTTCGGGAACCAAGGGGCCCTCTGGGGTAACGCGATGACGTGGTGGGATCACGGTACCGGCAGTGTATGGAGCCAGCCCCTGGGTGAAGCGATCCTCGGGCCGCGCAAAGGTGACCGTCTGGAGCTCTTCCCGTCGTCCATGACCACGTGGGGTGCATGGAGAGGTGCGCATCCAGAGACACGCGCCCTCGATGCGCCGGGTGGCTTCGATCGGCTGTCCCTTCGCGATCTTGCCATCGTCGTCGACCTGGGATCTGAGACGACCGCCTACTCTGTTCCCGCTCTAGAGCGTGAAGGTGTCGTCAACGACACGGTTGCCGGTGTCCAGATCGCAGTCGTGCTGGATCCTGCCGACCCATCACGGTGGGCGGTCTTCAGCAGGGACGTCGACGGCACCGTGGTCGAATTGGTCTACCGAGACGGTGCTCTCGTGGACCCCGGATCGGGGACGGAGTTCGATCCCGTCAGGGGCATCGGGACGGGTGGCACCTTGGACGGCGAGATTCTCGGCCACCTGCCTGCATTCACCTCGTTCCCCCGGGACGTTCCCACCTTCTGGCCTGAAGCACGGTTCTGGACCGGTGCCGGATAGGAGACAGCCGTCAGCCGGCTCCGCCGGCGAGTTGGCGAGCCTCAGGTGAACCGCGGAGTCTCACCATGGCCAGGATCCCCATCATCGGGCCCAAAGCGAGCCACGGAAACGCCCACTGCCATCCGAACGCCTCGGCGAACACGGGCACCCCCCGAATGGTCACCAGCGTAAGAAGGAAGCCGAGTCCCGTCTGAAGGGTGAGTGCAGTTCCGCGGCGCTCCTCCCTTGCGGTCTCGGTGACCATCGTCGAGAACTGTGCCGAGTCCGCTACCACCGTGGCACCCCACACCAAGAAAAGGGGCACGACCAGAAGGGGCGACCGCCCGAACACAAAGACGGTGGCGATTGCCGATGCTCCTGAGATCGCCATCGCTCCCCCCGCGATGACCGTTCGACCGTGTCGATCCGCCATCCGACCGGCGACGTACGAGGCCGGCCCGCCGATTGCGATGATGGCGAACGTCGCGAACGGAACCCATCCATCGTCGCCGCCGCGTTGGACTGCGCTCGCTGCGAGGAAGGCGGCCGTCCAGGTCCACATGGCGTAGAGCTCCCACATGTGTCCGAGGTATCCATAGGTCGAGAGCCGGACACCACGGTTGCGTACAGCAGCTCCGATGTGGTGAAACGAGAAAGCTGAGGACGCTACTTCGAACGGTCCGTCGGACACGGTGACGATCATCATGATGGCTCCTGTGACGGCGAGAACCGAGGCACCGATGAGGACGCCTCGCCAGTCCAGTCCGACTCCTCGAATCAGATGCGGTCCGGCGCTGCCGACCGTCAGCGCCCCTACGAGAACACCAAGAGCCATGCCCCTACCCTTCTGGAACCATCCCGCCATCGCCTTCATGCCGCTCGGGTAGACCCCGGCGAGGGCGACACCCGTGGCGAATCGCAGCGCGTAGGCGAGTGTCACGGTGTCACCGGTCACGAAGATGACGGCCACGTTGGAAACTGCCCCAACGAGTGCGGCGACTGTGAAGAGTCTCCTCGCCGGCACCGAATCCGCCAGTCCGGACACTGCAATCGCGAACGCACCGAGCACGAACCCGATCTGCACAGCCAGGGTGAGCCACGAAGACTCGCCGACGGAGAGGTCCCATTGCTCGCGAAGCTGAGGTGCGACAGAAGCAGCCGAGAACCACAGGGTCAGTACCAGCAACTGGGAGACGGCGATCCCGATGAGGGCTCGCTTCTGACCGGAGATCGGGACGAGATGGGTCGTGGCGTCGCTAATCATCGACGGACATTGCGGGTTCGGTTGAGGGTCGACGTGTCCGCTGAGTCGCGAAGACGACGATCGCAGCCACGAGCACGATCCCGACGAAACCGAGTCCCCAGAGGAGCGGAGCGGAAGCGATCGCGTTCTGTGCCGTCTGGGAGAGGTTCTCGATGAAGCGGAAGACCCCGTTCTCGCCGAGAGCCTGGGAACCTGAGCGCAGGCTCACGGTCCAGAACCACACGATGTAGAGACCCGCCGCGATCAGGATGATTCCAGACACTCTGGTGATGTAGCGAGCCGAGCCACGCAGCCTGGTGATGAGCGTCTGCTTTCCGACGGCGATCGCGATGGTGACGGCCAGCAACACGACGGCCATGCCTGCGCCGTACGCCACGAAGGTCGCGATTCCCGAGACGAACGATCCCCGCGTCACCTGCGTCGCCACGACCGTCAGGAACACTGGGAGGGTGCATGAGAGGGAGGCTACGGCATAGGAGATGCCAAAGAGGAACACCGATCGGTATCCCCGTCCGGATGCTGCCTTGCCCGCCTTCGGGAGGCCTACCTTCAACTCGTAGCCTCGTACCAGAGCGATGCCGAGTCCGATGACTGCCACACCCACCACGATCGCCACCCATGGGATCACGTCGATCACGATACGGAATCCGGCTGTGATCAAGATCCCTGCGAGGCCGAAGACGACCAGGAAGCCGGCAGACACGATCGCTCCGACGACGAGCGCTCCGCGCAGCGCGGCGGCGCGACCTTGGTCCTCCTCCTCGATCCCCATGAAGTACGACAGGTATGCCGGGAGCATGGCGAACCCGCAGGGGTTCACGGTGGCAACTAGTCCTGCCGCAAACGCGAGGGCGAGCGGGGCATCGATCATGACGCGAACGCTTCCTCGATCATGTCCAGCAGTTGGGTCTCGGTCAACGGACCATTGTGCTGCTCGACGATGAACCCGTCTGCATCGATGAAGATCGTGAACGGCATCCCGATGCCGCCGAATTCCAGGTAGAGATCGCCGAGCGGGTCGTCTCCGAGGTCGAAGAGGACTCCGGTCTCTTCGACAAGTCGAAGAGCATCGTCCCGATCGTCTTGGATGTTCAGACCCAGGAAGGCGACTTCGTCGCCGAGACCCTGTTGGGCGGGCTTGAACGCCGCCGCCATCTCGGCGACACACGATGGACACCAGGAAGCCCAGAAGTTCACGACCAGGGGGCGGCCTTCGTAGTCGGCGAAGGTTGCGGACGATCCGTCGAACATCGCGAATTCGGACGAGGGGGCTGGTTGGCGATCATCGACGGTAACCGTGGAAGTCGGCGATTCGTCAGTTGCCTCGGCACCGGCAGGGTTGTCGGCCCCGGAGCATGCTGCCGCAACAAGAGCAAGAGCCAGACCGAGTGAGGCGAGAGTGAGCTTTGTCATAGTTCGTGGAACGCTCACGGTCGCGGCCGGGTCGCGAGAAGGTCGGGTTTCCGACTATTTGACCAGGCCGTCACGGCCATCGCTGAGAGGGTCGGAGGCGTGGGATCGTCGGTGCCGGGGCTCCTGGAGGCGGGATCGCGGCCATCGGGGACGAAGGTCCCTGTATTGAAGGGTCGCATGCCCCTACGAGAGACGAGGAATCGGTGGTTCGATGGGGGGGATGCACGAGCAGTACGTCCAGCTCTACAACGCGGTCGGGGTTCCCTTCGCCGTCGTTCGCCGGTTCCTCGCCGAGCGGTCGCTCCCTGCGCTGGATGCACCCCGCAGAATCGGAGTGGATTGGCTACGCGAGGGAGAAACCCACCTCGACGTCGATCTCGCAGGACTTCACCTGGTGAAAGATGTCTGTTTTCGCGTGACCGACTTCGCGGACGTTCCGGGCCACCTGCCCATGGGACGCATTCAGCTCTCGTGGGAGCCCGTCGAACACAAGGACGTCTACCCAACGGTCAACGCCGATCTCGAGATCGAACCGATCGACGAGCATCGCACGATGGTTTCACTCCTTGCCTCGTATCAACCGCCGCTCGGTCGTATCGGAGCAGTGGTCGATCGGGTCGCGATGCACCGTGTGGCGGAGTCGGCCCTGCGCAGGTTCTTCGAGGGGCTTCTGGTAGAGATCAAGACAAACGCGAGAGCCACAACCGCGTAGTCATCACACGAGCACGAAGCGGATCCTCCGGAACCCTTTCCCTTTCGACTCCGTCTTGATGATGCGAATAGACCCGACTTCTCCCGTGGAGTCCACGTGGGTACCGCCGTCCGCCTGACGATCGAGTCCAACGATGTCGATCACACGAACCTCGGTCAACGAGGGCGGCAGGAGACTCACCTTCGTTCTGATCAGGCTCGGATCCTGATCGGCGACGTCGCGGTCGAGGAAGGACACCTCTACTCGACGGGAAAGGTCGAGTTGACGGTTGAGTTCCGACTCTATGGGTTCCCGGTCCTCAGGATCCCACTGGGGTATCTCAAAGTCGAGCCGACCTTCTCCGGGCTTCATGTTCCCTCCGGTCACCGGACTCTGGAAGCGATTCCATACGACGCCACACAGGGCGTGCATGGCTGTGTGCGTTCTCATCAGCGTGTAGCGTCGCACCCAGTCGATTTCTCCGTTCACGTGTGTTCCGACCGGCGGCAGTGCTCCCTCGAGCCAATGCCACACACCCCTGGAATCCTGGGTCACGCGCACGACCTCGAGCCGGTCGTCACCGATGACGAGGTCGCCCTCATCGAACGGCTGACCTCCCCCACCGGGGTAGAACACCGACCGGTCGAGGAGGACGCGGCCGTCGTCTCGGTCCACCTCAACGACTATGGCGTTCATCGCCCTCTCGTACGCCCGTGTCGAGTAGATGCGTTCGGTCATGGGTCTCCCTTTTCGATGCACCCTACCTTGCGCCCCGGTCATGGCTACGGTGCGGCCAGTCCACCAGGAGCCGCTCATGTCCCCCTTGCTTCCGTACACTGAGGATCCCGCAGCGAACGCCTTGCTGGAAGAAGACCCGTTCGCCTTGCTCGTCGGAGTCGTCTTGTACCAACAGATCCCCGTCGAAACGGCATTCGCCGGCCCCTATCGCCTGAAGAATCGTCTCGGAGGCGATTTCGATCCTTCGCTGATTGCGAGACTCGATCCGGAGTCGCTGGAAGCCCTCTTCAAAGAGAAACCGGCGATCCATCGATTCCCCGGCAACATGGCAACACGCGTGCAGACGATCGCTGCATTCGTCGAGACCGAGTACGACGGTGACACCAGCGGCATCTGGTCGGACGTCGACGATGCAGCGGAGCTCATGAAGCGGTTGACGGCGATGCCCGGATTCGGTGAGTACAAAGCCCGCATCTACCTGGCGGTCTTGGCACAGCGCTTCGGAATTCAACCGTCCGGTTGGGAGGCCTACGTCCCGGATTGGCCCAACATTTCAGAGATCGAGACACCCGAAGATCGCACCGACCTCAAGCTCCGGAAGAAGGAGTGGAAGGCGCGCCAGAAGTCGTAGGCCGACCGTTCACCCGGTACCGCCGGTATCCCCGAGCGACGATCGGGCGAGACCGTAATAGAGCCGGTCAACGAGACGACCGTCCTTCAGGTAGCCGTCGCGGGCGATACCCTCCAGTATGAACCCTGCCTTCTCCGCCACCCGAGCCGACGCAGGGTTGTCCAAGAACACTCCCGCTTCAACGCGATGAAGATCGAGGTCCTCGAAGCAGTACTCGATGAGTCGCTCCAGCGCCGTTGCAGCGATGCCTCGCCCCCACCATCCCGGAGCGAGCCACCACCCCAGTTCCGCAGTCCCAGTGCTGATATCCCCGTGGGGCTCGGAGCCGACGCCACCCGCCACGATTCCTGACACGAGGATGACGAAGTTGATCGGCGGATCTTCGGCCATGCACTTGGATATCCACGCGTCGGCGTCGGCGCCCGTGTACGGAGAGCGGAACTGGTCGGTCATGTGACGTGCGATTCGCTCGTCATCGGCAGCCTCCAGTAGACCTGACCGATGTGTCATCGTGAAGGGTGCAAGGGTGATGGCAGGGTTCCGGGTTCGCAGGGTCGGTTCGCGCTCGATCAAAGACGCCGGCTCCTCTGTCCGCATCGCCGCATCCGGTGCCGGGCCGGGAGGCACGCGACCACCACTCCGCCAGTACACCCCATCGCTTCTGGTCATGAGTCCCTCATCAACGAGGTAGCGACGGAGGGCCGCGTAGTCGTCGTTGTACGATCGGAGTTGTGCACTCACTGCACGTTCGTCGTAGCGCACCCCCGGTTCGAAGTCCTGGGCAAGACGTTCGAGAACGACGCTCCGTTTCGCTCGATGTGACGGAATCGTTGTCAACCGCTCGCCGCTGAAGAACGACTGCAGGATCTTCACTTCAGCATCCGACCATTCCCCGACCACTATCGCAGGAGACGCTGGTTCCGGTCCCCGGAGCGTTGCCGCAATCGAGTGGAGTTCGTCGTCGATCAGATGTCCGTCGTCGTCGACCAGATGGGCGAGCCTCAGGTCGGCGATCGCTTGGAGCGCCTCTCTTCGCCGGATCCCCATCGTTCTGGCCAACGCATCCGCTCTCACTGATCCCTCGGCGGCCCGACCGAGGGCGGCGAGGCGCACCGGGTCGAGGCACAGCCGCGCGAAATCCTCGTGGTCCATGTCAGTCGTATCCGCCACGAGCCGTGTCACCGCTTCTCCGGGAGTCTGCAGCACCGTAGAGACCGGCGATGGGATCGAACACTGCTGCCTGCACACCGCCGAAGTACATCGCTAGATCCGGGAATCTGCGTGCGGTCATGCCATCGAGTGAGCGGACGTCGAGTCCTGGTTCGTATGCGATCATCGGCTTCCCTCCGAACACCTCGACGTGCAACCTCGGGTGCGCCACCGCATCCCGAAGCGACATTCCGAGATGGAGGAAGTTGAGGAGTACCTGAGCGACCGCGGTGGTGATGCGTGACGCCCCCGGACTACCGATGGCCAGAATCGAACCGTCCGGGCGGCGGGCAAGCGTGGGAGCCATGTTGGACACCAGACGCGTCCCGGGGGCAAGCGCGTGGTATTCCTCCGACATGAGTTCCACCTCCCCGAGTGAGTTGTTGAGATACATCCCGGTTTCAGGCACCAGGGCTCCCGCGCCGTAGCCGGCAGACAGAGTGGCCGAACAGCCGTTGCCATCGGTGTCAACCGTCGAGGTATGGACTGTGCTGGGCGACCGCTCGACAGCCGAGAGATCCCCGTCTCGGGCGCACGCCAGGAGCCGATCGGCGGCCTCAGCCCTCGCGCCGTAGTCATCGAGTTGCTCGGATCGGTAGCGGAGTACCGCTCGCTGGATTCGCGCCATTCGATCAACTTCACCCGGGATCCACCCCTCGAAGGGGGGCGACGATGCCAGGAGAAGGATCGCGGCCGAGACCACACCACCGACCGCAGGTGGTGGGTTCGTTGCGACCTCCCACTCGTCGAGGTTGAACCGGATCGGGTCTCGAACTTCGACCCGGTACGACGCCAGATCCCGCTCGGTGAGGATCCCTCCTCCCTTGCGAACGGCGGCAGCCATGCGCCGACCGAGTTCCCCTTCATAGAGAACCGAGGCTCCGGCCTCTCCCACCCATCGAAGGGTGTCCGCGAGAGGAGGAATGTCGATGATGTCGCCTTCGGCGGCAGGAGTGCCGTTCGGGTGGTGCGTGATGGAGCGACTCGTGTCGTTCCATCCGAAGATCGAACGGTGGGCATGATCGAGGTACTCGGCAGAGGCGCGCGAGACGGGGAATCCGGCATCCACGATCTTCACCGTCGGCGCGAGAATCGCACTCCAGTCGACCGAGCCGAACCGACGATGGGCCTCGGCGAACGCCGCGAATGCTCCCGGTGTTGCCACTGAACCCCATCCGACGATAGTTCGGGTGTGACCCCCATAGCTCATCTCGACTTCGCGTCCACCACCGCCGAAGTCCTCGACGGAGAGACCACGGCCCGGCATTTCCGCGTAACCATCGATCACAATGGGTTCACCATCGTGAGGCCACACCGTCATGAACCCGCTGCCGGCCGGTGCGATGATCCCGATCTCTGTGCACATCGACGCGATCGATGCCCCGATGGCGGCGTCGATCGCATTCCCGCCGGCGTCCGCGACGGCCGCACCTGCAGCCGCCGCAAGACTTGTCGCCGACGCGATTTGAACTCTTCTCATGGCGGTGAACGTTAGACCGGCGCCGGATGCTCCACCGTCGATACGTCGGCCGTCTCAGCTTCGTCGAAGCTCGGTTCGACGGCGCCCTGAACATGGTGGGCGACCACCTCGATGCGGCTCCGCCGGCTGTGATCGTCGCTCCAGAATCGACGCTGGATCGAACCGGCGATCCAGATACGGTCACCCCGCTCGAACCGGGTCGCATCTTCGTTCGCATCCCAGAGTACGGCGGGAACCACGTCGATTCGCCTGCGGGGTTCCTCGGTTCTCGTTGTTACGAGGTAGCGGACGAGCGTTGACCCCCCTTCGAAGACCCTGACTTCGGGCGCTGCTGCGAGTCGTCCTGCGATGACGACGAGATTCAAGTCCATGACATCTCCTCTCGATTCGAGGAGGTGCGGGAGACTCGATCGTATGAGGCGCCTGTGACAGATTCGAGTCAGGAGCTGTGGGCGATCTCCTGATCGAGCGCATCGAGTCCCGGGAAGGAGGGGTCGTTGAGCACGATGGCGTCCGCGATCTTCCGGGCAGTGTCCGTGTCGCCGTTGCTGGCCGCTGCACGTGCGGCGATGTACCAGACGCGGAGATCGGATTCCTTGGCGTTCGGTCCAACACGTTCGGGACCGGTGAGTTCCCAGGCCCCTTCGGCGTCACCTTCGTCGAGTAGATAGGATCCGTAGACGACCTTCCCCTCTTTCCAGACGGCAGGGCGGACGTCGGCCTTCTGGAGGGTTTCCCAGGCGGCTTTCACGTCCTTGCCTCGGCCCTTTGCACGGAGAACGTCCATCTCGATCGGGAGATGCGACGCGTCCCCGGCCATGCGGCGGTAGGCGCGAAGCTCGGCCAGGGCGGTGTCCCAGTCTCCGATCCGGTATGCGGAGAGGCCGAGGGTTTCTCGCACGGTCGTGTCCTGCGGCGCGAGATTCTTGGCGCGTTTCGCATCCTTGACCGCGGCGTGATAGCGCCCTTCGTTCATTGCGGCCGAGGCATCGCCGAGCGCCTCGAGGGCGGGGGCGATCCGGTCCTTGGGCGTCACGCGAGCGAGGGCGTCGACGATCCAGTTCGGTAGATCAACGGCAGAACCCTGAAGGTCGCGCCGACGCTTCGAGTCGTGACCGGCCGATCCGGCGCTGTCGCCACCCTTCGAAGACCGATAGTCGCCACTCTTCGAAGATCGGCGGTCGCTACTGCTCGAAGATCGTCCAGATGATCCTGTCGATCGGCGGGATCCACCCGACCCGGATTTCGGCCGTGAGCGCTGCTGCGATCCGCCTTTGCCGTATTGGCGTCGGTTCTTGTTCTTATCGTGGTGATTGCTCATCGTTGCTTTACCCCGAAACGCGCTCGGGCCGCCCCCGTCAAGGGGCGGCCCGAGCCTAATAGTGTTCGGCGGCGACCTACTCTCCCGGGACCCTTCGGTCCAAGTACCATCGGCGCAGGCGGGCTTAACTTCCGTGTTCGGAATGGGAACGGGTGGGACCCCGCCGCCATGGCCACCGAAACCTTCTGAGCGCTCT
>JAUVNV010000089.1 GCA_030599515.1 Acidimicrobiia bacterium | reverse complement strand
TCTACTTTCTACTTTCTACTTTCTACTTTCTACTTTCTACTTTCTACTTTCTACTTTCTACTTTCTACTTTCTACTTTCTACTTTCTACCTGCTCAGGACTCGGGGCCTTCACCCTAGGTAGCGGGCGTGCCACTCGAGGACTGCTTCAAATCGCTCGACACGATGTTTCGGTTTTCCGCCACGGGTGAGTTCGTGGCTCTCGCCGGGGAAGCGGAGCATCTCAGATTCGACGCCGTTGTTCTGGAGCAATGCGAACAGTTGCTCGCCTTGCTCGATCGGACACCGCCAGTCGGTCTCGGAGTGCAGGACGAGCATGGGGGTCGTGATCGCGTCGGCGTGACGAAGCGGCGATGCCGCCCAGAGTTCATCACGTGTCGCCCCTCTCCGCAGGTACATGCCGTCGAAGAAGCCTCCGATGTCGGAAGTCCCAGCGAATGACGTCCAAACATAGAGGCCCCGCTCGGCGACCGCCGACTTGTAGCGCTGGTCCTCGGCCGTCACCCGGACCGTGGCGAAGCCGCCGTATGAACCTCCCATGATCCCCATACGATCCAAGTCGAGCCGGGGGAACTGCTCTGCTGCGATATCAGGGGCCGCGAGAAGGTCGACGAGGTCCGGTGGCATCTCTTCGTGCCATGCTCCGATGACGGCTCGCACGAAGTCGCTGCCGTAGCCGCTCGCCCCTCGCGGGTTGATCGCCACCACGCCGTATCCCGCCCCGGCGTACACCTGGAACTCATCGAAGAACCCGTATCCGTACTGGGTCGCAGGTCCGCCGTGAATGTTGAACAGGAGCGGAACCTTGCCGTCGCCGTCCGGCAGGTACACCCAGCCTTCCACCTCCACACCGTCGTGGTCGATCACGAACCGCTGCGCTTCTGCGAGCGTCGTGGTCTCCCGGAACTCGTCGTTGAGCGTCGTGAGGCGCCGCTCTTCCCCGTTCTCCCACCGCCAGACCTCGCCCGGATCCGTGGTCGACGTCGCTGTGAACACAGCCGCCGAACCATCGCGTCGCGGACTGATCCCGGTGACAAGCCGGTCGCCACCGATGAAGTCCTCGACCTCGCCATCGGGGATGATCTTGACGATCCTCACCCGTCCCGAGTCCTCGAGGGTCGATAGGGCTGAGCCATCATCGAGCCACTGGGGACCGCCCGGTGAGAGTGCAGGCGCGAAGGTGACGAGGTTCCGGTCGATGGTCGTGACCTGGGACCAGGACCCGTCGGCGTCCAACCGTTGGAGCGGCGCGATGCCGGGATAGGTCCAGCGGTCGTTGGTGCCGAGCGCGTAGAGGCTCCCCGATCGATCGTATGACGGCTGACCCCAGGTTCCGACACCGGTCAGAGCGACCGCGTCGCCGCCACCGGTCGGAACGCTCCAGATCTGACTCCCCGGATCGACGCCGCGTTGATCGTGTCGTTCCGACACGAAGGCGATCGTCTCACCGTCCGGTGACCAGACGATCTGTGCCTCGTTGAAGTCACCCGGCGTGAGACAGACGGCGTCTTGCTCACCGTCGACGTCAACGAGCCAGATATGGGAGCGCTTGTCGTGGATCCATCCGCGGCTCTCGAATCGGTAGCCCAGACGGGTGATGCGCCTCGGTGCCCGCCCTCGCTCGTCCGTGTCCAGATCCTTCCACTCCTCGGTCCACTCGGAAGCGACAACGGCGATTCTGGAACCGTCGGGTGACCACACGATCTCGGTCGCGCCCAATTCGAACTCCGTGATGACCGTGGCCTCTCCCCCATCGAGTCGGAGGATCGCTACCTGAGGCCGGTCCTCGTCGTTGGAACCCTTTCTCAGAAACACGAGGCGGGATCCGTCGGGAGACCACCGAGGCAGCGTATCCATGCCTCCTGAGGTCAGCTGACGCGCCTCGTCGCCGTCCCACATCCAGATCCTGCGGATGTAGCGATCCTCGTCGAGATCCATCTGCGTGACCACGAATGCGGCACGGACGCCATCCGGGTGGATCCTCGCATCGGACGGTACGCGGAAGTCGCCGAGTTGGTCGGGACGCATGACGGTGGCCTTTCGATCGGTTCGCCCTGATTATGCATGCGGGCGGGCTCAGACAATACGCCACGACCGGGGTCAGTCCTAGGCTCCACGCGGTGCATCGCTTCGTCGCCTCCGGTTTCTACGCCGGCCTCATCCCCCGCCGCCTCTGGAAGTCGGACAACGGCGCCGGGACGTTCGGGGCCGCCGTCGCCGTCGTCATCTCGCTGCTGCTGTGGCGCTACCCATGGTGGATCGGTGCAGTCGCGTTCGTCATCGCGTTCGCTCTCTCGCTCTGGTCGGCGGCACCGTTCGCAGCGGACCACGCGGATCCCGGCTGGATCGTGATCGACGAGGTAGCGGGCACACTCGTGGCGGTGATCGGCCTCACCGGATGGCCGTGGCTCGTCGCCGTCGTTGTTGCACGACTCGCGGACATCTTCAAAGTGCTGCCGGGTGTGTCCCAGGCCGAGGCACTCCCCGGCGCCGTAGGCATCACGATGGACGACGTGATCGCCGGCCTCTACGGGATGGCAGCAGGTTGGTTCGTCTGGTGGCTGATGTAGCCATCATCGTTTGGCTCCGCGGTCTGACCCCCGCTGTGGCCCGGCGAGTAGCGTTGCTGCATGGGGTTCGAGTCTGAGTACGTGACACGCTTCCAGGAGCGTCAAACACTCCTCTTCATGAGCTATGCCCGGAACGCCGACGTCGACTTGCGACCGGTGGAGGCCTCGATGTACGACCTCTGTGCGGCGCACCAGGAATACGGTTCTGGTGATCGGAAGAGCGGCGTCCTGGGATCGGTCGCGACGAGAGGTCGCGTCGACTGGCATCCGGCCGTCTCCGATCTCCGCAACCGCCTCGACGACCCAGCCGGGTACGGGGTCTCCGATCATGCGTCCCGAGCAGACGTCGGCGCAGCCATGGAGGGCGACCTGCTCGAACTGATCGAGATCCGAAACCGGCTCGCAGTCGAGCAAGGCTTCAAGGCGTACGCGGACCTGGCGATGTGGAGTGAAGGCCTCGATCCGGACGGCGTCAGGCGGTTCGTAGCGGCGGCGAGGGACGCAGCGCTCCCGGGAGCACGCAGGACCGTCGCTCGGGAGCGCATGACGCTCGAGACCTGGTTCGATGATCTGGAGCGAATCGGTGGTCCCGGACCCGACGACGTTCCGGCTGCTGCGTCGGCATTGGCACACCTCTTGGACCTCGACGAAGTTGCCGATCGCATCTCGTGGGTCGTACGCGACCAGCCGATCTACGGCGTCGCCTTCGCCCTCTCCATCCCCGGCGATGTCCGCATCCTGGTCGGTCGCTCAGGTTCCCTCACGGCGTTGATGACCGCCTATCACGAACTCGGGCACGCGCTCGGCCACGCGTCGAACCGAGCAACCGGGATCTTCCGTACCTGGGAGACCACGACCGACGAGTCAACGGCCGTCGTCATGGAGGCCGTGGCATCGCAGCTGGCGCTGAACGACGATGAACAATCTCGGATGGCAATCGTCGATCAGTCCGAGAGGGCACGTCTTGCAACGAGCCTCCTGTTCGAGTTCGATGTCAACGATCGATCCGAGCGCGCCCGCGAACTGTTCACGGAGTGGTACGAACCGCTGGTACCCGTCGACGATCCTGCCGTGTGGGCGCGCGACACGTTCCGCAGCGTCGATCCGTTCTATCTGCAGGGCTACCTGATCGGGAACGTGATGGCGGACGCCACGGTCGCCTTCCTCTCAGAGCGCTTTCCGGACGATCCGGGTACGTGGGGCGCCTGGCTCGCCGAGAACTACTACGCCCCGGGTCGAGGCTCATCGCTCGACGATCGACTCGACGCCCTCGAAGACCACCGCCCCAAGGAATTGGACGGCGTGTTCAGGCTGTAGACGCCCACTGAGATGTTGGTTGGGCCGCGGGTGGAGCGAATCCGCGGGATTCCGGTCGTCCCCCTCAAGTCTTCCTCGTTCCCCCTCAGGGGGACGTGCCGACGAAGGAGGCAGAGGGGGTCGAGGAGCGCAGTTGAAAGGAACCGCTTGACCCCTTCCGTCAGCGCCTGACGGCGCTGCCACCTCCCCCTGAGGGGGAGGAAGAGGACCGGAAGTGCGCTCTTCGCTCGGCTGTCTAGAACCGCCACATCCAGGCGGTGATCAGGTCGGCTGTTATCTCGGTCACCGTCGCGTGGTTCGACGAGAACGAACCATCTCGACGCACCATCACGGCGCGCATCCCTGCGGCGACCGCGGCGGCTGCTCCGTGTTCGGCGTCTTCGATCGCGATGCAGTCTGATGGGGAAACTCCGAGGCGTCGTGCCGCCTCGAGGTAGACGTCCGGCGCCGGTTTTCCGTGCTCGACTTCATCCCCCCCGACGAACGCGTCGAAGTAGCGATCGAGGCCCGTGAGAGCGAGTTTGCTGTCGAGATCCGAACGTCGAGACGACGAGGCCACAGCCATCGGTATCCCTTGTGCTGCGAGGGATCGAACGGCATCGAAGGCATCCGGGAACACCTCGAGACGCTCTTCGTAGACGGGGATACGGATCTCATCGATCGCCGCCATGTGTTCCTCGTACGGCAGAACATCTGCCCTTCTCGCGTAGTAGGCGTAGGTCGTCGGCTCCGACGTGCCCAGACAGGCGACGGCGTCTTCGGCCGTCATCGTGTATCCGCGCTCGGCGAGCACCAGCGCCCAGACCTCATCGGCGATCGGTTCGCTATCGACCAAAACGCCGTCACAGTCGAAGACGACCGCGTTGACCACTACCTACTCCTGGGTCTTCTTACGGATCAGATCCTGAACCATGCGCGGGTCTGCCTTGCCCCCGGTCGCGCGCATGACCTGTCCCACGAGGAATCCGATCGGCTTGGGGTCGCCTTCGCGGAGCTTCTCGAGCGCCTGCGGATGCTGTTCGAGGACGGCATCGACCTCCGCCTCGATCGCGTTGACATCCGAGATCTGAAGAAGGTCTCGAGCTTCGGCGACGTCTCTCGGGTTGCCTTCTCCCGCGAGCACACCGGCGAGCACTTCCTTGGCCGCTGTTGCAGACAGATCCCCACCGGTGGTCATCTCTGCGAGACGTGCAAGCGACGATGCAGTGAGGCTTGTCTCCCCGACCTCTGTCTCTTCGCGGCGGAGATATGCGACGACCTCTCCCGTGAGCCAGATAGCAACGGTCCTGGCGTCGGCTCCTTCGGCGACGGCCGATTCGAAGAGTCCGCCGAGGTCGCCTGCGTCGGTCAGCAGGTCCGCCGCTCGCTCGTCGGCCCCGAGTTCGCGATACCTTGCCCGCTTGGCCGCGGGTAGCTTCGGTCGACGATCACGAACACGCTCCCGCCATGCGTCATCGATGTGGAGCGGGAGCAGATCCGGGTCCTGGAAATAGCGGTAGTCGGCGGAGTCCTCCTTCGTCCGACCCGGTTTCGTCACGCCCTTGGCCTCGTCCCAATGGCGAGTCTCGAGATGGATCGATCCACCGCTCTCGAGAACCTCGATCTGACGGGTGATCTCGTAGGCGATGGCCCGCTGCATGGATCGGAGCGAGTTGACGTTCTTCACCTCGCTTCGCGTCCCGAGTTCCTCGCTGCCGACCGGACGAATCGAGATGTTCGCGTCGAAACGCATCGACCCCTCTTCAAGCCTGGCGTCCGACACACCGAGCGCTCTCACGATCCGCTGGAGTTCCATCCCGTAGGCGCGAGCCTGTTCGGGTGACCGGATATCGGGTTCGGTGACGACCTCGACGAGGGGCACGCCCGCACGGTTGAAATCGAGCAAGGTGTGCTCGGCGCCGTGGATCCGGCCGCTCTCCCCCACATGGGTGCTCTTGCCGGTGTCCTCTTCCATGTGCACTCTGGTGATCCCAACGGTCGTCGATTCACCATCGACATCAACGTCGAGATGACCGTCGACGCACAGCGGGAACGTGTACTGCGAGATCTGGTAGTTCTTCGGCAGGTCCGGGTAGAAGTAGTTCTTCCGATAGAACAGAGAGTCCTCAGTGAGCGTGCAGTTGAGAGCGTCGCCGATCGAGAGGATCCCTTCGATCGCCTCTCTGTTCGGTACCGGCAGCGCGCCGGGGAGAGCGAGACAGACGGGACACACGGCCGTGTTCGGCTCATCTCCGAAGTCGACCGGGCACCCGCAGAACATCTTCGATTTCGTCTGGAGTTCCACGTGGGTCTCGAGACCGATGACGGCTTCCCACTCGGTCATGGCGCCACCACCTCCGAGGTCGCGAGCCTGGGTCTCGCAGTGAAGTCGACAAGACGCTCTACCTCCGCGGCAACCCGGAACATGACTTCTTCCCCAAGAGCGGGGGCCATGATCTGGAAACCGATCGGGCGGCCTCTGTCGTCGAGGCCGACGGGCACGGAGATCGCCGGATCGCCGGCCAGATTCGTGGCGATCGTGCAGATGTCCGCGAAGTACATCGTGAGCGGATCCTCGGTCTTCGACCCGATCTCGAAGGCGGTCGTCGGACTCGTCGGGGAGACGAGCACGTCGACCCGACCGTAGGCCGTGGTGAAGTCGTCCCGGATCAGCGTTCGCACCCGTTGAGCCTGTCCGTAGAAGGCGTCGTAGTAGCCCGCTGAGAGGGCGTAAGTGCCGAGGAGGATGCGGCGGGTCACTTCGGGACCGAACCCCTCGGCCCGTGTCCGCGCCATCATCTCCTCTGTTGTGGACCCGTCGACCCGCAGTCCGTACCGGACGCCTTCGAAGCGAGCGAGGTTCGCAGAGCACTCGGCGGGAGCGATCAGGTAGTAAGCGGACAGTGCGTATTCAATAGCGGGGAGCGATATCTCGACGACCTCGGCGCCGGCGTCGGAGAGACGGTCGATCGTGGCATTCGTCGCTTCAGTGACCTGAGAGTCGAACGCCTCGCCGGTGAGTTCCGTGATAACCCCGATGCGCAAGCCGGTCACGCCAACATCGAGAGAGCGGGAGATCGCCGGCACATCGCCGTGGTAGCTCGTCGTGTCCATGCGATCCCAGCCGACGACGGCTTCGAGCAGCATGGCGGCATCCGGGACCGTTCTCGCCAGCGGACCGATCTGGTCGAGGGACGATGCGAAGGCGATGAGTCCGTATCGGCTGACGAGGCCGTACGTCGGCTTGGCGCCGACGGTGCCGGTGAGCGACGCGGGCTGGCGGATGGACCCTCCGGTGTCGGAGCCGAACGCTCCGAGGGCCGACCCGACTGCCACAGCGGCTGCCGAACCACCGGACGAGCCGCCGGGGACCGTATCCGTGTTCCACGGATTCCGGGACGGGCCGTACGCCGAGTTCTCGGTGGAGGATCCCATGGCGAATTCGTCGAGGTTCGTCTTGCCGACGATCACGGCACCGGCGTCCTTGAGGCGACGCACAGCGGTGCCGTCGTACGGTGGTTTCCATCCGGCGAGGATCTGAGAGGAGGCCGTCGTCTCGACGCCCTTCGTCACCATGTTGTCCTTCAGGGCGATCGGGATACCGAGTAGCGGACGCGGATCGCCGCCGACGAGAGCAATGTCGGCGGCCTCGGCCGCATTTCGCGACCCCTCACGATCGAGTGTGAGGTAGGCGTGCAGGTGAGCCTCGGTGATGGCGGCTCTGCGCTCAACCGCATCAAGCAGGTCGACCGCGTTGAATTCCCGCGCTCGGAGTCCTGCGGAGGCTTGGGCGATCGTGAGATCGGCGAGGTCGCTCATCATTCGTCCAGGATCTTCGGAACCCGGAAGTAGCCGTCTTCGACGTCCGGTGCGCCCGCCAGAGCGTCATCACGGCTCAGCGGATCCGTCACCTCGTCCGATCGGAAGGCGTTGACCATCGGCAGCGGATGTGACGTCGGCTCGACCCCGTCGGTCGGCAACGCCTGGACCCGCTCTGCGTGTTCGAGGATGTGAACGAGTTGCTTGCCGTACGCCGCCATCTCGTCGTCGGTCAGCGCGATCCGTGCAAGGTGCGCGACCCGCTCAATGTCGATCTCAACAGGCATGCGGGTGATGGTACCCGTTCCCCTGTGGCTGATTCGCTCGTCTCCGGTCGGGCGAAATCTGGTCTCGCTAGGAGTGAGTCGTGGTACTCGGTACTCGGTACTCGGTACTCGGTTGTCGGTGAAGACTCTCTTGGCTCATGGCTCCGATTCCCTGCACGCGGCAGAACGCGACTACTTTGACACATATTATCTGACTGCTGTATACTCAAGTTATATGATAACAGTCGATTGGGGTCGGTCGCTCCGGCGCTCGACCCGAGAGTAGGAGATCTACGATGATGAGAGTCAGAGACCCGTTCAACGAGTTGGAGCGCTGGATGGCCCCGTTTGGAGTCCAGACTCGGGGCGCCGTCATGCCCATGGATGCCTTCGAGCAGAACGGCCGCTACACGTTGCGCTTCGATCTCCCAGGAGTCGATCCGGATCACGTCGACGTCACTGTGGAGAGGAACATCCTCACCGTGACCGCCGAACGGCCCGAAGAGCAGCCCGAGGACGCCACATGGCTCCTGCGTGAGCGCCCCACGGGGACCCACCGCCGCGACGTACGATTGGGTGAACGCTTCGAAACGTCGAAGGTTGAGGCCGCGTACGACAACGGCGTGCTCACCGTGACGATCCCGGTTCACGAAGAGGTGCTCCCCCACAAGGTCAGCATCTCAACGGACTCCCCGAAGGTGATCGAGGCCGAAACGTCCTCGTGATCCACGGGTAACCAACCCGCAACGCCCCGGGGCCCGCACCGCAATCGCACAGCGAAGGTGCGGGCCCCGTCGCGTCCGGTTGCCGGTTGCCGGTTGCCGGTTGCCGGTTGCCGGTTGCCGGTTGTCGGTTGTCGGTTGTCGGTTGCCGGTTGTCGGTTGTCGGTTGCCGGTTGCCGGTTGCCGGTTGCCGGTTGCCGGTTGTCGGTTGTCGGTGAAGAGTCTTGCTCGTAGCCCGGCTCTTTCTACTTTCTACTTTCTACTTTCTACCTGTGTCTTGCTACTTTCCCCCCATGCTCCCGCTCCCGCCCCTGAACCAACTCGGACCGCGCCTCGCGCGTCTCATGTTCGGGTTGGTGCTGTTCGGTGTCGGCCTGGCGTTGATGGTCATCGCCGATCTCGGGCTATCTCCATGGGACGTGCTTCAC
>JAUVNV010000115.1 GCA_030599515.1 Acidimicrobiia bacterium | reverse complement strand
GCCCACGGCATCTACATCAACGATGCGGAGATCGGGAGGCTCGCAGAATCGGGGACCGGGGTTGCCCACTGTCCGTCGTCGAACATGCGCCTCGCATCCGGCATCGCTCCCGTCCGGCGCTACCTGGCGTCCGAGGTTCGGCTTGGTCTCGGCGTAGACGGCTCGGCGAGCAACGACGGCAGCCATCTGATCGGTGAGGCCCGGCAGGCGATGCTCCTTGCGCGGCTCGCTGCGGCCCCGTCGATCGAAGGCGGCCGCCTCCTCACCGCCCGCGAAGCGCTCCGGATCGCCACGCGAGGCTCAGCCGCAGTACTCGGCCGGGACGACGTCGGCTCGCTCGAACCGGGGAAGGCAGCGGACTTCATCGCGATCTCGCTCGATCGGATCGAGTATGCGGGGGCGCTCCACGACCCGGTCGCCGCCGTCGTGTTCACCGCACCGACCGGTGTGGACCACAACTACGTCCACGGACGCCCGGTCGTGAAGGACGGCGAGCTGGTCGGTGTCGATCTGCCGAGTCTGATCGAGAAGCACAACGCCGCTGCGGCCCGGTTGGTTCGGGCGCAGTAGGAAGTAGAAAGTAGAAAGTAGAAAGACACAAGTAGCAAGAACGGGCTGCGGACATCCGACCGCCGACAACCGACTACTGACAACGCCGCAGGGAGTAGCGACTAAGTTAGGCGGATGGACTTCATTGCTGCCCACGACCTCGACGAAGCGCTCGCAGCGAAGGCTCATCAGCCGGAAGCGCAGCTCCTCGCCGGAGGAACCGACCTCATGGTTGAGGTCAATCTTGCACACCATCGGCCGCCCAGCATTCTCTCGCTGAGACGCGTCGAAGAGCTCCGGGAATTGACGCCCGGTCGCATCGGGGCCGGCGTCACCTGGGCGCGTCTGGAACGGAACGGGCATCGGGGCCTCGCCCAGGCGGCGAGAACCGTTGGATCGCCCCAGATCCGCGCCGCAGGGACCATCGGGGGCAACGTCGCCACGGCGAGTCCGGCCGGTGATGGGTTGCCGTGGATCATTGCTGCAGAGGCTGCGATCGAGGTCAAATCGAGAGAGCGCGGGACCAGGACGATCCCGTGGAACGAGTTCTTCATCGGCGTGAAACGCACCTCTCTGGCGGCCGACGAGATCATCACGGCCGTCGTGGTTCCCGAAGATGTACCGATCGCGCAAGAGTTCGCGAAGGTGGGAACTCGCAACGCCATGGTGATCTCGACCGTGAGCTGTGTGGTCATTCGCGGTGACGACGGTTTTCGCGTGGCCCTCGGGTCGGTTGCGACGACGCCGATGCGTGCCACCCGGGCCGAAGAGATGATCAACGCCGAATCGACGACCTCCCAATCCGTTCTCGACGAGTTCGCGCGCATCGTCTCAGAAGAGGTCCGGCCGATCACCGACCACCGATCGACGGAGAGCTATCGGAGACACGCCGCTGGTGTATTGGCGAAACGGCTCGTGGAACGGAGTCTCCGATGAACGTCACGATCACCGTCAACGGCGAGGAGCGGGTTGTCGACGTCGCCGGGCACGAGAGCCTGCTCAACGTCCTCCGGAACGATCTCGATCTTCCCGGGACGAAGGACGCCTGCGAACAAGGCGAGTGCGGATCCTGCACGGTCATCTTCGACGGCGAGTCGGTGTGCTCGTGCCTCGTCATGGCGGCAGACGCCGACGGGTCGACCGTGACCACCGTCGAAGGGCTCAGCGTTGACACAGAGCTTCACCCCGTTCAGGAGGCGATGCTGGCCGAGGGAGCCGTCCAGTGCGGCTTCTGCACACCCGGCTTCGTCGTCTCCGGCTCACATCTCCTCGAGACCAATCCTCACCCGACCGAACCCGAGATCAGGGAGGCACTCTCCGGGAACATCTGCCGATGCACCGGCTATGGCGCCATTCTGCGCGCATTCGAGACGGTGACCGGGGAGGGATCATGACGACACGCATCGCACCCGGGGTCAAGGGTGGCATCGGAACCAGCGTGCTCCGGCCCGACGGCGAGCCGAAGGTGACCGGAAACTTCGCGTATGCATCCGACCTCTCATCGGAGGGCATGCTGTGGAGTGCCACGCTGCGGAGCCCCCATGCCCACGCCCGACTCCTGAAGATCGACATCGGTCCTGCGGTTGCCATGGATGGTGTCCGGGCCGTCCTGACTCAGGACGACGTCCCCGGCGAGCCACTGTTCGGACAAGAGGAGCAGGACCAGCCGGTGCTCTGCGACGGCGTCGCCCGGTACTGGGGAGAGCCGGTAGCCGTCGTCGCCGCCGAGGACGAGGAGACGGCCCGGCGTGCCGCCGCTGCGATCGTGGTCGAGTGGGAGCCGCTCGCACCCTTCGTCGATCCGGACAAGGCAGCCGAGGAGGGCTCGACCTTCCGGGAGCTGAAGGTCCGTCGTGGCGACGAGACTGCTACGGGTTCTGTGGTCGTCGAAGGGTTCTACGAGACCGCGACACAGGACCAGGCACCGCTCGGACCGGAGGCCGGGTTCGCCATTCCCGATGGGGAGGGTGGCCTCGACCTGTACGTCACGAGCCAGTGGATCCACGTCGACCATCGCCAGATAATCGCCTGTCTCGACATGGAACCGGATCAGATCCGCTGCCACCCTGCAGGGATCGGCGGTGCTTTCGGGTCCCGCGAAGACATCTCGTTGCACATTCACGTTGCCATGCTCTCGCTGGCGACCGGACGCCCGGTGAAGATGGTCTACGACCGTTCAGAGTCTTTCGTCGGTCACGTCAAGCGACACCCCTCGCGCATGTGGTACCGCCACGAGGCCGACGAGGATGGGAAGTTGGTCAAGGTCACAGCGCGTTTGATCCTCGACGGCGGAGCGTATGCCCACACGAGTCGGGCCGTGATCGCGAACGCCGCGTTCTTTGCGGTCGGACCGTACAACTGCGACAACGTGGTGGTTGATGCTGTGGCCGTGAAGACGAACAACCCGCCTGCCGGGGCGATGCGTGGTTTCGGTGCAGTGCAGACGTGCTTCGGGTCGGAGATGCAGATGGATCGTCTCGCTGAAGCGCTCGACATGGACCCGCTTGAACTTCGTCGACGCAATGCGCTGGCGGCCGGAGACCCGCTCGCCACGTCCGGGCAGATCATCGCCGGTTCCCTCCCGACACTCGCCGTCATCGACACGCTCGAGGCGATGCCACTTCCGGACGATACGATCGAGGATGATCCCCGGTTGCTGCCGGGAGGGACCGGGCTGACGACACCGGTGTCGTCGGTCGTGCGCGGTGTCGGTTACGCCGTCAACGTGAAGAACCTCGCGTTCTCGGAGGCCTTCGACGACTTCTCCGAAGCACGTGCAGTGATGACTACGGCCGGCGTCGAGATACACACGGCCGCCATGGAGGTGGGTCAAGGCCTCGTCACGGTGTGTCAACAGATCGCTCGGACGATTCTCGGCACCGATCAGGTTGCGGTGGTGTGGGACGACACGTCGCAGATCGGCTCCGCGGGTTCCACCTCGGCCTCGCGGCAGACGCAGATGACCGGCGGAGCGGTTCATGCCGCCTCGGTCGGGCTCCGCGACAAGATCCTCGAGTCCTTCGGCGGGGACGAACTTCGCGAGGACGGTGTCTACCTGCACGACGAGTTGGTCGCGACGATCGATCAGGTCTGTGTCGGCGGCCCTGTCGGGCACCATGTGCAATTCCGTCATCCCGAGACGTTCCAGCCCGACGAGAACGGCCAGGGCGACGTCCACGCAGGATTCGTCGTCTCCGCACACCGGGCCGTGGTCGACGTCGATCCGGAACTCGGTCTGGTTCGCGTCGTCCAGGTCGACACGGTTCAGGACGTCGGCAAAGCACTCAACCCGCAAGCGATCGTCGGCCAGTTGGAGGGTGGCATCCTGCAAGGCGTGGGTCTCGCCGTGATGGAGCAACTCGTCGTCGACGAGGGTGTCATCCGGAATCCCACGTTCACCGACTATCTGATCCCGACGTTCGTTGATGCTCCCGCTGTCAACACGCGAGTCATCGAGGAGGGCGACCACTTCGGTCCGTTCGGAGCGAAGGGGATCGGGGAATCTCCGACGATCAGCGCCACGCCTGCGGTCGTCGCAGCGATTCGGGCCGCCACGGGCAGGGACCTGACCAGGGTCCCCGTGCTCCCCGAGGACATCATCGGGATCTGAGCGATGACCGCGGTCACCGGGATCGTTCTCGCGGCCGGGGCTTCTGAACGCATGGGGGAGCCAAAGCTCCTTCTGCCGTACCGGAGAGCCACGGTGCTCGATGCGACCGTCGCAGCGGTGGCGGCGAGTGGCGTCGGCCGGGTGATCGTCGTCACCGGAGCGCGTGCCGACGAGATCGAGGCCTCGTTGGGGACCGTGATCTCGTCCTCCCCCTCAGGGAGGGAAGAAGAGCGGGGGTCTCGCGACTTGAAATCAGCGATCGTCGTCGTACAGAATCCGGATTACCGCCGTGGCAACATGTCATCGCTACTGACAGCGACCGCACACGATCCAGAGGCTGAAGCGTTCATCCTCGTACCGGGTGATCTACCGACGATCCGGGTCGGTGTGATCGACTCCATGGTCGATCTCTGGTTCGAGAAGGAGCCGTGGGCGGTTGTGACCAGGTACGGCGACCGGATCGCCCATCCGTTCCTCCTGTCGCGCGCGGCTGTGGAGTCCATGGAGGAGATGAAGGGGGAGAAGGTGCTCGGTCGGATTCTCATCGAGTCGAGCGACAAGCGGGTGGTGCAGCTATCGGTTTCCCACGAGGCTCCCCGCGACGTGAACACACCGGAGGACTACGCGAAGCTCCTTGACGAGAACTGAGCTGTGAGCGGCAGAGGAGCTTTCGCCGATTACCGATTACCGATTGCCGATAACCGACTACACCCGACGAAGCCGGGTCTGAATCTCACCTTCAAGCGGGGAAGTAGGCTACCGGGAGTGGATGAGACAAATCGTAAAGAGCCGGGCGCGCACTGCCATCGGACGAGTTAGGTGAGGAGTCGAAGTGACCATGAATCCAGAGTTCGGGCCGCGGAGGGCGACGTGGGTAGAGGTGACGGAACCGGCGGAGGGGTTGTCGGATGATCTCGCGGCCCTGGATCGGTACGACGAGATCTATCGCGGGCTGTGTGCGGTTCTGTTCAACTACGCGCAATCCGGGCACCCGGGCGGATCGGTCTCATCGGGCCACATCGTGGCGGGGCTGCTCTTCGACGGTATGGACTACGACATCGGTGATCCGAACCGCACAGACCAGGATCTGCTCTCGTACTCGGCAGGGCACAAGGCGCTCGGGTTGTATGCAATGTACGCGCTGCGCGATGAGATCACGCGCATCGCCCGGCCCGAGCTGCTACCCGATGAGGTGAACCTGCGGTTGCGCTTCGAGGACCTGCTCGGATTCCGGCGCAACGTGACCCGGCAGGCCCCGCTGTTCCAGCGCTTCGGCTCGAAGGCACTCGATGGACACCCGACGCCGGCCACCCCTTTCGTGAAGCTGTCGACCGGTGCGTCGGGGATCGGGGTCGGGTCGTCGCTGGGGCTGGCAATTGCGGCTGCCGATGCGTACGGCGACGATGCGCCGTGGGTGCACCTGATCGAGGGCGAGGGCGGACTGACACCGGGGCGGGTGGTCGAGGCCGCGGCCTTCGCCGGCACGGCGGGTTTGTCCAATGCGGTGATGCACGTCGATTGGAATCAGTCGTCGATCGATTCGGACGCGGTGACTCGCGAAGGTGACAAACCGGGCGACTACGTGCAGTGGGATCCATGCGAGCTGTTCTATCTGCACGACTGGAACGTGATCTACGTGCCGGATGGCTTCGACTTCGGTCTGGTGCTCACCGCCCAGCGAATGGCGGCCGAGATGGACAACGGTCAGCCCACCGCGATCGTGTATCGCACGACGAAGGGGTGGCAGTACGGGATCGAAGGGAAGAAATCGCACGGCGGCGGCCACGCGATGTGTAGCGAGGAGTTCTTCGAGACGCAGCGACCGCTCTTCGGTGACGGCACAGACTCGTGGGAGCGACCGGAAGCATCGGATGAGGTTGCCGTCGAGGCGGCTCAGTGGGCGGCACTGGAGCGGTACCGAGCACTGCTGGAGTCCGACGAGATGACGACGGTGATGACCGACCGTATTGCAGGCGCGAGGGATCGTCTCGAAGCGCGGGGGCGGAAGCTCCGTGATGGAGTTCCCGACGTGGAGGGGCTCTTCGCGGCGGCGGTGCCGGCGGTCGTACCGGACGAACTTGCTCTCGAGTCGGGTGACAAGCTGGCGCTGCGACAGGCGCTGGGTCGGACTCTGGGGTATCTGAACAAGGAGTCCGATGGAGCAATCCTGATCGGGGCAGCGGACCTGCTGGGTTCCACGGCGATCTCAGACGTGGCGTCCGGATTCCCCGACGGCTACTACCACCGAACGTCCAATCCGGAGGCGCGATCGTTGTCGGTAGGAGGCATCTGTGAGGACGGATTGTCGTGCGTGCTCTCGGGTGCGTCGGCGTTCGGCACCCATGTGGGGGCCGTGGCGTCGTACGCCGCGTTCCTCGCCCCGCTCGGGCACATCCCGGCGCGGTTGCATGCCATCGGTAACCAGGCGCGTCAGGAGACTGAGCCCGGTCCGTACCGGCCGTTCATGCTGGTGTGTGCTCATGCGGGGGTGAAGACCGGTGAGGACGGTCCCACCCACGCCGATCCTCAGGCTCTCCAGGTGCTGCAGGAGGACTTCGTGCCGGGCACGGCGATCACGCTGACACCGTGGGAGCCGGCGGAGATGTGGCCGCTCGTAGCGGCGGCGTTCCAGGCCCGTCCGGCGTTGATCGCACCGTTCGTGACCCGTCCCGGTGAGGTCGTTCCTGATCGCGATGCTCTCGGGTTGGCACCCGCCGCCATGGCCGCGCAGGGGCTCTACAAGCTGCGCGCCGCGACCGGCACTCCCGACGGTGCCGTGGTCCTGCAGGGATCGGCGGTGACGTACGCGTTCGTCGATCAGACCATGCCGCTGTTGGAGGATGCCGGAATCGATCTCGACGTGTACCTGGTTACATCGGCCGAGTTGTTCGACCGGCTCTCTGCAGACGAGCAACATGCGATCTTCCCGGGGGCGGCGGCACAGCACGCGATGGGTATCACCGGGTTCACGTTGGCGACGATGTACCGATGGATCCGCAGCGACCTGGGACGCGCCCACACCATGTATCCATTCCAGAAGGGCCACTATCTCGGGTCGGGCGTCGGCGACATGGTCGTCCACGAAGCCGGACTGGACGGTGAAGGACAGTTGGGACGGATCAAGGCGTATCTGGAGGCCCTGGCGAAGTAGCCAGAGCTACAAGCCCCAAGCTTCATTCAAGCTTCAAGAAACAGAGATCGGCGCACTCCTGCAGCTTGAAGCTTGCAGCCACGTACGGAGTGCTGCCGGCTACTGCTCCGCCCAGTCCTTCAGGAGGCCCAGTCCTTCTTCGATGTCCGGGACGTCGATGCCGGAGTAGGCGAGACGGATGTACTTGTTCGGCTCCCCTTCGAGCTCACGACCGAAGTGGATCCGGGACGTGAACGACACGCCGGTGGCGTGGAGCGCCGCACGGCGGAACTCCTCGTAGTCGTTCATGCCCTTGCGCTCCATCAACTCGGTGACGTTCGGGAACAGGTAGAACGTGGCGTTCGGTGTGAACGTGTGGATCCCGTCGATGGCGTTGAGGCCGGCGGCGGTTGCATCTCTTCGCGCCTCGAGCGTGTCGAGGATCGCCTGGGGCTCGCTCTGATCACCCTCGAGGCCGGCGAGGGCGCCGTACTGGACGAAGTGGTTCGAGCAGGACTCGTCGTTGACGTTGATCTTGGCGATTACGTCGACGAGCTCTTTCGGCCCGATGCTCGCGCCGAGGCGCCATCCGGTCATCGCGAACTTCTTGGAGAACGTGTAGAGGATGACCGTGCGAT
>JAUVNV010000269.1 GCA_030599515.1 Acidimicrobiia bacterium | reverse complement strand
TCTCGAATGTGATGTTCCGATCTGGGACCGGTTCTACCTCGTGCGTCCACTCGTCATCATTGGAACCGTCGAACCAGACGGCCGCGTCGACTTCGCCCCAAAGCACATGGCCGGTCCCGCGTCATGGCAGAACTTCTACAGCTTCGTCTGTTGTGACAATCACGCCACGTACAAAAACGCGGTCCGCACGGGAGAGTTCACCGTCTCATATCCGACCCCGGACCAGATCGTCGAGACGAGCCTCACCGGCGCGCCACAGTCCGAGGACGACACCAAACCCAGCCTGGCCGCCGTGCCCAGAGTCCCCGCTACGATCGTCGATGGTGCCCTGGTTCGTGGAGCGCGAATCCACCTTGAGTGCGAACTCGAACGGACCGTGGACGGAATCGGTGCCAACAACATCATCGTCGGGCGTGTCGTCGCGGCGGCCGTCGACGAACGGGCGCTTCGCGGCCTCGACCGTGAGGACTCACATGCGGTCTCCGACGCCCCGATCCTCGCGTACCTCCAACCGAATCGCTTCGCCGTCGTCGACGAGAGCCGCAGTTTCCCGTTCATCTCCGGATGGTCGAGGTAGCTCGTGGCGGCAATAGCCCGTCCCAGTCACGTTCTCGATCACCTGCATCAACACCGTGAAGAACTCGTCGGGTTGTGTGAGCAGCTCGTATCGATCGAGAGTCCGTCTGATGACCCGGGAGCGACCAGGCTCGTACTCGAGCGCCTCATCCCAGAGTTCGATGGGCTCGGCTACCGGTGCCGGCTCTCCCGACCGAACAACTCGGGCGGCTACCTGTACGCTCGCCCCAGGCACTATCCGAAGGGCGCTCGGGTTCAGCTGATCCTCGGCCACGCAGACACCGTCTGGCCGATCGGAACACTCGCGACGCGCCCGTGGACCGTCGACGGCCGAACAGCGCACGGTCCCGGCATCTTCGATATGAAGGCAGGCCTCGTCCAGATCGTGTTCGCACTTCGAGCCATCCGTGATCTCGGGTTCGAGCCACCGGCGACCCCACTCGTGTTCATCAACAGCGACGAGGAGATCGGAAGTCGAGAATCGAAGAAGGCGATCGGGCGTCTCAGTCGCGTTGCCGCACGAGCATTCGTGTGCGAACCGGGTCTCGGACCGCACGGTTCGCTCAAGACCGCGCGCAAGGGAATCGGTCGATACACCGTGACCGTTCACGGTCGAGCGGCGCACGCCGGTCTCGATCCCGAAGGTGGTGCCAGCGCAATCCTCGAACTCTCCTCCGTCATTCAACAACTCTTCGCCCTCAACGATCGCGAACGGGACATCACCGTCAACGTGGGCACGATCAAGGGTGGAATCCAACCGAACGTCATCGCGCCCCGCAGTCAGGCCGTTGTCGACGTCCGCGTGCTGAACCAGACGGATGCCGACCACGTCGACGAGGCCATCCGAGCAATCGCTCCAGTCACGGACGGCACCACCATCAAGGTGGTCGGCGCCATTGGACGTCCACCGATGGAGAAGACTCCTCGCAACGCCTCGCTCTTCGAGCGTGCCCGCCGGCTCGGCAGAGATCTCGGCATGGATCTCGGCGAAGTCACCGCCGGCGGCGGTTCGGATGGGAACACCACGAGCCAGCACACCGCCACGCTCGACGGACTCGGCGTCATCGGTGACGGCGCGCATGCTCCGAGCGAACACATCGACATCACGAATCTCGTGCCGCGCACGGCGCTCCTCGCCGCGCTTCTGCTGGAGCCGCTCGGCGAGCCGGAAAGCGTCGGCCCATGAGCAAGTACTTCTTCTCCTCGCTCACCCGAATCTCCGACCTGGCCGAGGAAGGCTTCGACGTCGAACCCCGGGAGCGGGAGGAGTGGGAGACCGGCGACTACGTCGTCGGACGAGTCGTGGGCCGAGCCGGCGAATTTTCTCGAGTTGAGCTGCGCACCGGACGAATGATCGAAGTCGTCGAAGGCGATCTCGTCGTGGGTGCGTGGGGAAGCAGGCGAGCGACCCTCGAGGCGGTGGGCGACTGGGTGGACATTCGCGAGGACGGCATGTTCAACGCCATGACTGCCGCCGGGCTCTTCGGACGGGTCACGTCCCTAGCACCGCTCATGCCACCGCTCATGAGGTTGCACTATGTCGGACACGTCACACGCGACAAGACCAAGACGAGGATGAGCGACTTCGTTCCACCCATCCCCGATGTCGTATACGACATACCGACCCTTCTGATCATCGGAACGTCGATGTCGGCCGGAAAGACCACAGCGGCGAAACGGATCATCCGGCATCTCAAGGGCCTCGGGCTCAACATTGTCGGGACCAAGCTCACCGGTGCGGGACGGTATCGGGATGTGCTCTCCATGTGGGACGCCGGTGCCGACGACATCTACGACTTCGTCGACGTCGGTCTTCCGACGACGACAGTCGAGCCGGAGGAGTACCGACTGCGGCTCCGACAGCTGCTCTCTCTGGTTGCGGCGCGTTCCCCGGACATCGTCGTAGCTGAGGCGGGAGCGTCTCCCCTCGAGCCGTACAACGGGGAGGTCGTCCTCGAGGAGATCGGCGACTACGTTCGCTGCACCGTTCTCTGCGCTTCCGATCCGTACGCTGTGTCCGGGGTCATCGCGGGTTTCGGATACGAACCGGACGTCGTGGCAGGCATCGCCACGAACACAACGGCGTCGGTGGAACTGATCCGCCGACTGACGGGCCAGAAGGGCTTCTCGTTCATGATCGCAGAAGAGTCGGACGACGCCTTCGCCGTCATCCGATCCCGCCTCGGCGTCTAAACCGCGTACCCAGGGTT
>JAUVNV010000175.1 GCA_030599515.1 Acidimicrobiia bacterium | reverse complement strand
CCGCTCTCCACTCGTATTCCGGTTCGATCAGCGTGCCGGCGGGGCGTAGATCAGACCCCCGTCGTACCACTGCATGTTGCGCGTACCTTCGCGCTCCAGTTTCAGCGGTCCGAGGTTCCTCTCGTAGATCTCGCCGTAGTTTCCGACTTGCGAGATCACCTGGAAGAAGGCGTCCTTGCTCAGACCCATGCTGGTCTGCTTCTCATCTTCGGAAACACCGAAGAGTCGGGCGATCTCGGGCGTCTTCTCCTTGTCCGCCTCGGCGCTGGCCGACGTGACCTCGTTCTCTTCTGCGATGAACGTCGCGAAGACCGTCCACTGCACAACGTCCATCCAGGTGGAGTCGTTCTGACGGACGACGGGGCCCAGCGGCTCCTTGGAGATCGGGGCATCAGGGAAGATGACCCAGTTCTCCGCGCCTTCGGTACCGGCCGCGATGTTCGCAGCACGGTGCCCGAAGAGGCCAGAACCGTCGGTTGTGACGAGGTCGCACGTACCGGCGATGAACTTGTCCATCGCTTCGGTGAAGTTCTCGACCGTTTCGAGCGAGATCGTTGCGCCACTCTGGGCGGCACCTTCGCTGATGTTCTTCTCAGTGGTCGTGCCGGCGTTGGTGCAAACGATGCCACCGTCGATCGCTGCGAACGATTCTTCGCTCGTCATGCCATCCTTCAGGAGCGTCAGAGTCGCGGGGTTCCCCATGATCTGCTGGCCGTCGTAGAAGGTCGTTGCCACGAAGTCGAGTGCCAAGTCGACATCACGCGTCTGGGTCCACGTCGTGTTCCGTATCAAGACATCGATCTCGCCGGTATCCAGCGCTGCGAACCGCTCGGCGGCCGTCAACTGACGGAACTCGACGGCAGTCGCATCACCGAGAACCGCGGCCGCAACGGCACGGCAGTAGTCGGCGTCGAGGCCCGTCGAGACGCCCTGCGGGTCCGTCTCTGAGAAGCCGGGAGCACCGGTCGAGATGCCGCACTTGAGCGTGCCGCGAGCGATCACGGTATCGAGCGTGCTCTCACCGGTGTCTGTCGTCTCTTGCCCGGCGTCGGCAACGGTCGTCTCGGTACCGGCCGCGGTCGTGGTTGTATCGTCTGCTTCGTCGCTGCTGCCACACGCTGCGGCAACAAGGGCGAGCACTGCAAAGAGCAATGCAAGTCTCTTCATCATCTGGGATTACCCCTTCTCGTTCTTCCGACATTTCCTCCCGCACCCCTGCCCGGGGCGCGATCCCCCGACCCGCGCCGAGGGATAGCGCAGCAACCTAGTAGCGCGATGGCCCGAGGAGCAAGCGATTGGGCCGGTTCAGGTGCGAATCCGGTGATGGCGCTCAAGGGACCAGAGCATCTTGCTGATGGCCCGAATCCGATCAGTGGCATCATCAATCAGGGCCTTGTCACCGATGCCAATGTCTCGCGCAAGTTGTAGTTGGGTCTCCGCTTCGGCGGCGCTGCCTGCCGCGATCCGCAGGTACTGAGCGAACGAGCGACCGCTGCCGCCACGACCTGCACCCTCGGCGATGTTCGAGGGGATCGACACGGCTGCCCTCCTCAGTTGCGATGTGAGCCCGAACCGCTCGTCATCGGGAAACCCACGAGTCAGCTCGTAGATGTCGGCGACGAAGCGCCGACCTGCCTGCCAGACGTTCAACCGTCGATGATCGTGCACACCCCCACAACTACCAAAGGGCGCAAGCGATCGGAACCCACCCGATCTCCGTACTGCCGCACCCACCACTCAGTACCCAGTACTCACTAAGGAGTCTGACGCTCTGCGTCAGACTCCTTGGGCGTGGAAGAACACCCTTCGCTCTCTCGGCTGATCTAGTTCCGCGTAGAGGACTCGCTGCCACTGGCCGAGGAGGACCTCACCGTCGACGATCGGGATCGTGACCGAGGGCTGGCCGGTGAGGAGTTGCCGAATGTGCGAGTGTCCGTTGAGGAACTCGTCTTCCTGCATGTTCTCAGTACGGACGTCGTGGTCGTCGTGTTCGTAGTACGTGTCGACCGGAACCATGCGATCGATCGCCTTGCGGAAGTCGTTGAGGAATCCGGTCTCGGATTCGTTGAGCACGATCGTCGTCGTGGTGTGGGGGGTCGACACCGTGATCTGGCCGTGCCGTACCAGTGAGCGCTTTACGACGTCGCGCACGATGTCGGTGAAGTCCCAGAACTCCTCTGATGCTCCCGTGTGAAAGTGCATCGCCTCGGTACGGATGGCCGGCGACTCCGATACGGCGAGGACGACGGGGCTGCCGACCGGGTCGATTGTGGCTTTGCGGATCGCGATGCGTTCGTCCATGGACTTCCTCGTGAAACGTTGGCGGCACCCTAACGACCACATCAGGATACCGGCGGCTCACGCGGCCTGCCAGCGAACTTCGCGGCGCGTCCGCAAGACGGTCGCGAGAGAACCGGTACAATCGGCTCTCACGAGTGGAGGAGACCACATGCCGGCCACGGTGATCCTTGGTGCCCAGTGGGGTGATGAAGGTAAGGGGAAGATCACTGATCGGTACTCCCGGGATGCGGACGTCGTGGTTCGCTATCAAGGCGGCAACAACGCAGGCCACACGATCGTCGTCGACGGGGAACGGTTCGCGCTGAGCCTCATCCCTTCCGGCGTCCTCTATCCCCAGGTCACGCCGGTGATCGGCAACGGGACCGTGGTCGACCCTGCCGTGTTGATCCGGGAGATGGAAGAACTCACCGCTCGGGGTATCGACCCTTCCCGGGTCCGGGTTTCCGGCAACGCCCATGTCATCATGCCGTACCACCGCAAGCTCGATGCCGTGCTCGAGCGGTACCTCGGCGAGGAGCAGATCGGCACGACCAAGCGAGGAATCGGCCCGGCCTACATGGACAAGTACTCCCGGTTCGGGATCCGCATGCAGGACCTCTTCGATCCGAAGATCTTCCGGAAGAAGCTCGACGTCGCAGGAAAGGACAAGAACCGGCAACTCCAGAAGGTCTACAACCAGTTGCCCCTCGACATCGACGAGATCTACGAGGAGTATCTGGGCTATGCCGATGAACTCCGCGACTACGTCACGGACACGTCGCTGCTCGTATGGGAGGCGATCCATTCCGGCGAGAACGTCCTCTTCGAGGGGGCGCAGGGGACGCTGCTCGACATCGATCACGGCACATACCCGTTCGTGACGTCGTCCAATCCGACTGCAGGCGGAGCCGCGACGGGTTCGGGTATCGGACCACGCGACATCGACAATGTGATCGGCGTCGCCAAGGCCTACATCACACGGGTTGGCACGGGGCCGTTCCCGACCGAGCTGCTCGACGAGACCGGCGAGCGGATGATCGACATCGGCGGCGAGTACGGCGTCGTGACCGGGCGTCGTCGACGGACCGGGTGGCTCGACGCGGTGGCTCTGCGGTACTCCGCTCGTGTCAACGGCCTCACCGAGATCGCACTCACGAAGCTCGACATCCTCTCCCACTTCGGCCCGCTGAAGATCGCGGTCGCCTACGACTCGCTGGGCGATCGATACGACGAGTTCCCGCGTCAGCAGCGCGTGTTGTACAACTGTCATCCGGTGTACGAGGAGCTCGAGGGGTGGGGCGAGGACATCAGCAAAGTCGATTCGTACGATGACCTCCCCGACGCAGCGAAGCGGTACGTCGAACGGATCGAGGACCTGAGCGGAGTCCGCGTTTCGTCCGTGGGGGTCGGTCCGGGGCGTGAGGCGACGCTCATGCGACCGGCGCCGTGAGGGTTCTCCTCCTCGGAGGCGGTGGGCGCGAGCACGCGCTCGGGTGGAAGCTGAGCCAGAGTCCTCTGCTCACCGAACTCATCTCGGCACCCGGGAATCCGGGGCTCGCCGAGCTCGGGCCGCTGGTCGAGATCGATCCATCGAATCCCGAGGCCGTCGCTGCGTTCGCCGAGCGGGAGGGAATCGATCTCGTCGTCGTCGGGCCGGAGGGGCCCCTTGCCGCCGGTGTCGTCGACGCTCTGGATGCTCGTGGTATCGCAGCGTTCGGCCCGACCGCTGCGGGCGCTCGTCTCGAATCGTCGAAGGCGCACGCCAAAGACGTGATGCGTCGCGCGGGTGTCGCCACCGGAACGGCCGAGGCGTTCACCGTCCTTGACGATGCGGTCGCCCACCTCCGATCGATCGAAGCCCCCTACGTCGTCAAGGCCGACGGACTCGCCGCAGGAAAGGGCGTCCTCGTTACCGACGATCTCGATGCGGCCATCGGTTGGGCGGGCGCCTGCCTGGCAGGTGTCTTCGGCGAAGCGGGAGCAACCGTTGTCGTCGAGGAGTATCTGTCCGGGCGTGAGGTTTCGGTGTTCGCCCTCGTCGACGGGAAGCGAGCCCTCCCACTCGAACCGGCCCGGGACTACAAGCGTCTCGCCGACGGTGACCGGGGACCGAATACCGGAGGCATGGGATGCTTCTCACCGGTCGGCGACCTGCCGCAGCACCTCGTCGAGAACACGGTGGACGATGTCGTCGAGCCGGTGCTTCAAGTACTCCGGGCCGACGGCATCGAGTACCGGGGGTTCCTCTACGTCGGTCTGATGCTCACCGACGACGGGCCGAAGGTGCTCGAGTTCAACTGCCGATTGGGAGACCCCGAAACGCAGGCCATTCTCCCGCGACTCGAGGACGATCTCCTCGCCTTGTTGGCCGCCGGCGCCGCAGGGGAGTTGCCGGACACGTCGCTCCACTGGTCGGATCAAGTCGCCGTCGACGTCGTCCTGGCCTCGGGTGGCTATCCGAAGACACCCGACCGCGGTCATGTGATCACCGGTCTCGAAACTGCCGAAGATCTAAAGAACACTTTCGTCTTCCAGGCGGGGACCAGGGCTGTCAACGAGAACCTGGTCTCCGCAGGTGGACGAGTCCTCAACGTGGTCGGATTGGGCGATACGCTGGAGGCGGCCCGTGAAACGGCGTACGAAGCAGCATCGATGATCGACTTCGAAGGCAAACAGATGCGAAGGGACATTGGGTACTAGATACTGAGTACGGACTACGGACTACGGACTACGGACTACGGACTACGGAACATGAGAATCGCAATCTTGATGGGATCCGAAAAGGACATGCTGAAGATGCAAGGGGCCGCCGACGTGCTCGACGGGTTCGGCATCGATCATGACGTACACGTCATGTCGGCGCATCGAACACCCGCTCAGGTCGCAGAGTTCGCTGCCGGGGCGCGTGACGCCGGGTACGGCGTGATCATCTGCGGCGCGGGTAAGGCCGCTCACCTGGCCGGCGCCGTCGCCGCCTTCACGACGCTCCCCGTCATCGGTGTGCCGATCGCCGCCGGTTCTCTCGGCGGTCTCGATGCCCTGCTTTCAACCGTCCAGATGCCGACCGGAATCCCGGTTGCGACCGTCGCCGTCGACTCGGCGGCCAACGCCGCCTACCTTGCCGCTTCCATCCTCTCAATGACCGACGATCACATTGCCGATGCGCTCGAGGACTACCGGGAAGGACTCCGAACATGATCGAGAGATACTCGACTCCCGAGATGTCCGCCGTCTGGTCCGAGACTCGCAAGCTCGCCGCCTGGCGGGAGGTCGAGATCCTCGTCGTCGAAGCGTGGGCGCAACTCGGT
>JAUVNV010000028.1 GCA_030599515.1 Acidimicrobiia bacterium | reverse complement strand
GGAGTCGTCCCGACGTAGACGGCATTCGAGCCGGCATCGGCGAACGGCAGCGTGAACGAGTGGACCGCGTAGGCGAGTCCTCGCGTTTCCCGAATCTCGTGGAACAGTCGACTCGACATTCCACCGCCGAGAACGTGGTCGGCGACGATCAACGCGTAGCGACGGTCGTCGTCGCGAGTGAGGCTCGGACCTCCGAGAATGAGGTGTGCCTGCTCGGTGTCCCGATGACGGACCCCGACCTTCTGAGTCGGCGAGGGGGCCATCAACTCTCTGTCGGTCTCATCACCCTGCCAGTCTCCGAACGCGTTCCCGATGAGTTCGACGAGGTGATCGTGATCGATCCGACCGGCTACGGCGATCACCGTCGATTTCGGCGTGTAGCGGCGTGCCCAGTAGCCGTGGATGGTGTCGCGACTCATGTCCACGATCGAATCGCGCGTACCGAGAATCGGTGGAGCGAGCGGGTGGCCGCTCCACAAGGCAGCGATGAACTGCTCGTGGGCGACGTCCGTCGGATCGTCCTCGTTCATGTTGATCTCTTCGAGCACGACGCCGCGTTCGCTGTCGATCTCGGCCTGTCGGAAGGCGGGGCGCTGGAGCATCTCGCCGAGGATCTCGACGCCGAGTTCAAGGTCGACGTCCCGCATCCGGGCCCAGTAGCAGGTGTACTCCTTGGAGGTGAAGGCGTTGTGCCGTGCGCCGATGGCGTCGAACGCCTCGCTGATCCGACGGGCCGGCCATTCCTCGGAGCCCTTGAAGAGGAGATGTTCGAGGAAGTGGCTTGCCCCGGCCTCGATGTGATCTTCGTCGCGGCTCCCCGTTCCGACCCACGCCCCGATGGAGAGGGAGCGTAGAGAGGGCATGTCCTGGGAGATGATGCGCAGCCCGTTCGGCAGCGTTGTCAGGTCGTAGTGCATAACGCTCGATGATAGGGACCTATGCCGCGAACCCAGGGTCGTCGACTCCGTATGTGACACAACCTCGTATGTGACGCTGTGAGCCCACGGAAGGAACCTGGCCCCAGCCGCTAGGGTTAGTTCTATGAATGAACTGAACGCGGATGACGCAGCCTCCCGGGACTCGATCGAGTCGCTGCAGGCTGAGAACGAGGCCCTTCGGGCTCAACTCGAAGGAAGCGCACCGACCAGATCCGGGTCTCGTATCCGACGGTTCTTCGCGTGGGTCCTCGTCATCCTCGCCATCGTTCTGACCTCTCTCGCCGTCCACGTCGGCTGGGCCGAAACCACGCTGCTCGACACGGAAGCTTTCGTGTCAACGCTGGGTCCGTTGGCACAGGACGAGGCCGTTGCGGAGGCCCTCTCGATCCGGATCGGTGACGCGGTTGTCGAAGCCGCTGAACTCGAGGCCTCGATCGCCGAAGCGCTCCCCGCCGAACTCGCCTTCATCGCAGGACCGGTCACCACCGCTACCGGGAACCTCGTCGCAGTCGTCGCCAACGAACTCATCCTGACCGACGCCTTCTCAGCCGTCTGGCATACAGCACTACGCGCCACCCACGGATCGCTGATGGTCCTCCTCACAGGCAATGGGGCACTCGTCTCGGAGGAGGGGACCGTAGCGATCGACCTCGACACGATCGCCGAACCGGTCTTCGCTGCTGTCTCCGACAGGGGTCTCGACATCGTGGCCCTCGTCGGCGAGGACTTCACCCTTGGCCGGATCGTGCTGGTCGAATCCGATGCCCTCGGTTCGGCACACGCAGCCGTTCAATTCCTCGACATGCTCGGATGGATCACCGTGCTGCTGGCGATCGTCGCGATCGCGGCGGCAATGCTGGTCGCTACCGATCGACGCAGGCAAATCGCCATCCTCGGCTTCGGTACGGCGATCGCGGGAGTGATCAACCTGGTCTCGTTGCGCTTCGGGCGTGGTCTCACGGTCGGCGGAATCGGAAACGAGGTCGACCGATCCGCCGGCACGGCTGTGTGGGATGCTGTGGTGCAAGACCTGATCAGCAGCATTTGGGCTCTCATCTTCCTCGCATTCGTGATCGGACTCGCAGCGTGGTTCTTCGGCCCCGGGCCCCGTGCAAGCCGCCTGCGCATCGCCGCCGGTGACGGGATCGATCGTTGGCGGGGCCAGAGCCAGGAGCCGCCGACCGGCCTCTCCCTCTTCTTCTACACGTGGCGCCGTCCGTTGGAATGGGCGACGCTCGGCGTCGGCCTCCTCGTCCTCCTGATCACCCCGGCAGTCTCTGTCGCGGGTGCCGTGCTCGTCGTTCTCGTCGGAGCCTTCCTTGTCGGGACGATCGAAATGATCGCAGGGCCACAAGCCATCGCCGGCGGTGTTCCCGCAGACAACGAACCGGAGAGCGCAGACACCGACTGAGAGCGTTCTGCCCCGAGTCAGGGTGCGGCTGCTTCTCGATAGTGGCGTCGCGCCGGCTTAGAAGATCAGCGGATAGGTGGGGAATCTGCGAACTGTGGGCTGGCAAGGCACCTGAACGCCGCTGCGAGCCCAGGGTTCGCAGAGCACTTGGCGGTCGGTCCGGCGACCCATCCACGCGTCTCCTACGACAGGTTCGTGGTCGACTGCTCGACACCGAGGAGTTGCCCGCGGAATTGGCCGGCGTTGCGTACGAAGAGGACGGTCCTCAATCCGGACATGAGCTGCAGAAGCCGCTCGACGTAGTCCTCCGCCTCGTCGGGGCCGATCTCTTTCAGACCGAGGAACACGACGTCGGCATCCTTCGACCGGCTGTGGATGATCTCGAGGATCGTCTCGTCTTCGGGCTTGCGAATCACCTCGAACTCGGCACCGATCCTCGCCGCTCGGATCATCTTGTCAAGGGAGCGCACGGTCCGTTCCTCCATCATCTCCGTCGTGGCAATTGACTTGATGTTGATCGTGGCGTCGCGCCAGCCCGGATCGAGGGACAGGAGATGGGCGAACAGTACGAGTAGGTCACCGTTCTGCTGCAGTCCGCCCCACCACACGTCGATCGTTCTGCCGGTCGGAGCGAGGCGTTGGGACACGGGGCGACAGATGACGCTCGACTTGTGGAGGAGCGAGAGCTCCTCGATCGCGTTGAGCACCGTCGCCATCTCATCCCGGCGCTCCCGCCACCCGAACAGGACGGTGTTCGATGCGATCCCTGCGATCCCATTCGCCTGAGCCACCGACACGATGCCCCGTCCAAGATCGGCCACGATCTCCACCTCTCCGAAGCCGGTGAGGCCGGCCAATTCGAGTGATCGGTTGAGGTCTTCGACGGCGTGTGGCAGTTCGGAGACATGGTCGGTGATCGAACCTTCGATCAGTTGGCTCACCGTGAAGATGCCCCGGTCCTGGACAAGCCAGTTCGCGAACCGGGCGGTCGCATGATCCCGGTCCGGGTCGGTCGTGAACATGAGGATGTTCGGCCGCCAGTTCCTCGGATCCTCAGGCAAGCGTCTCAACTGCAGCACCGTGGAACGCACGAGCGAAACGAGAGCGCTGCGGCGCGCGTCGCCCCAGCGAGCGGTGAGCGCACGCCTCCGAACGAGAAGGTAGATCCCGAGCTCAACAAGCAGTGCGACCGCCGCGACCAACGGGTTGATCAGGAACATCGCCCAGAAGCAGGCGCCGGCACCGCCCAGGGAAACGATCCAGTGCACTTTCATCGTGGGCCGGAACGACGGATCGCCGCTCAATCGCTCGAGACCGGCGACGAGGTTGACCATCCCGTAGGTCGTGAGGAAGAACATCGTCAGGATCGGAGCCACGGCGTTCAAGCCACCCAGGCCGACCGCCGCGAAGGCGATCGCCGTGGTGATCAGAAGGGGGACACCGGGACCCTCGATCTTGCCGATCTTCGCCGCGAACCGGCCTGGGAGGATCCGATCGTGGACAAGAGCTTCGAGGGTTCTCGGTGCACCGAGCACGCTCCCGACCGCGGACGAGAAGATCGCTCCCCACAGCCCGGGGAAGATCAGGAAGGCGAATCCGCCTGCGATCGTGAACCAGATGAGCGGGTCCGCGACAAGGTCCCGGGAAGAGGCTGCGAGAGCCAGAGCGATCGCGACCGCGACGTAGACGACGAACCCGACGATGACGGCGACGATCGTTCCCCTCGGAATCGACCGTGTCGGATCCTTCAAGTCACCGGACAGCGATATCCCGGCCATGATTCCGGTCACCGCCGGGAAGAACACGGCGAACACGGTCCAGAATCCTGCCGGGTGGGCGATGTGATCGAACAGATCGACGCTCTGCGGCATTGAGCGGGCGACTCCAAAGAAGAACACGAGGAGAGACAGGACGATCGCCGCCATGATCGGAAGCTGGAGCTTCAGGGCAACCCCGGCGCCTCGAGCAGCAAGGAGCGCCACCAGCAGCACCGTCACCGCCGCGACGGGCACCTGGGGAAGGTCGGGCCAGACGTACTGGAGCGACTCGGCGAGACCGTAGGCGTAGAGGGTGATCGAGAACGCCTGGGCGAGAAACAACGGCAGCCCGATGGCGGCCCCGATCTCGACGCCGAGGCTGCGAGAGATGATGTAGTAGGCGCCGCCGGGTCCCACCTCCATGTTGGTCGCGACGGACGACACGGAGAGCGCCGTTGCGAACGTGATGAGGTTCGCGAGGATGATGATCGCCAGCGCCCCGACGAGGCCAACGTTCCCGACGACCCAACCGGTGCGGAGGTAGAGGATGACGCCGAGGATCGTAAGGATCGACGGCGTGAACACGCCGATGAACGTCCCGAGACCGCCTTTGCGGTCGCGGGCGCCCGCGGCGCGGAATCGAGCGAAGAGTGCCGTCACCCGGACTCTCCGATCAGCATGCAGTGGTGGTCCGTCTCATGGACGCGGGAGCCTACCTGTCACGGCTCCGTCGCCACGGAACCGCTCCCGATCGAGGTTCCCGGTGAACGGCCGAACGCGGAATCCGACGACGACCATTGGCGTTGCCTGCGTGTGCGATTCCTAGTGCCCCTGCTCCTTCTCGCCGCTTCTTGCAGCTCAGCCGGTGTCGCGGCCCCGGTGCGTGCCGGCTCCGACGGCGAAGCACCCACCCAGCTCTCCATCTCGCTCTACGTCGTCGACGACGCAGACGGTGGCCCCACGTCACCGCTCTCGTCACGAAGGAGCCTTCCCGACATCGATGAGATCGCCGAGCAGATGCGAACGATCTGGGACCAAGCGGGGATCGAACTGATCATCGAGACCATTGCCCGTATCGAAGCACCCGGTGGCGTACTGGTCGATCTCGGTGACGGCGACACGTCCAGCTTCCTCGCCGCGGCACGCACCGGCGCCATCTCGATCCCCGATCCAGCAACGATCAACGGCTTCTACGTCGCCCGCATCGGCACAGCCAACGGTGTGACACCGTTCGGAACCCGCCTGTTCTTCGTCGCGGATGACCCGTCGGTCCCCGACGAGCGCGTCAGCAGCCACGAGATCGGGCACATCCTCGGACTGCACCACACTCTCGAGGATCCCGGTCGGTTGATGTTCTCGGGTACCGATGGAACGAATCTCACGGACCCAGAAGTCGTCGTGGCCCGCGACGCCGCACAGGGGATCCTCGATGGCGTTCGCTAAGGGTCGGCTCGTGGTGGGGCTCGCGCTGGTTGCAGCCGCGTGCAGCAATGGGACGACCGGTACGACGACCGGCACCGCGACAACGACCGATCCCGTCGTCTCCATCGCCAACCAGGGCGGATCTATGGAGGGCCACACGCCGACCGGCTTTGCCGGCATGGGCACCGGCTTGTTCGTCGGCGACAATCTGAACCCGTCGTTTCCCGAAGGTCTGGGCGTTCAGACGTACTTGACCTTCACTCTCCCCGCCGATCTCACAATCTCCCACGCGCTGCTGATCTCCGACGCTCTCACGACGGCGGGAAACCCGTTCGGCGATCTCGGTACGCTCCTCGCCGAATCGGTGGTGTATCCGACATTCGGTCCGGAGATCTTCGATCTGGATGCCGCCGGCGACCCGGTCGCCTGTCGTGTGGACGGCGACTCGTTGGTCGAGTGCGACGTCACCGCCGCCGTTCAGGATGCAATCGACGATGAGCGTGACACGGTGCAGTTCCGGCTCCGGTTCGAACGACAGGCCGACAACGACGGGCAAGCCGACCTGGCGATGTTCTACAGGACCAACAGCAACACGAACGAGGCAGGGTTGTTCTCTCTCCATCTCACCCGGATCCCGTGATGTCTGCACCGATCGACAGTCGGAACCGATCTCCACGCATAGATGACGTGTGTGGGATGGAACACCATCAGATCTGACCGCGGCGCTCAATAGTTGCTGCTACCACAGAAGAGGTCGACTTGGATTCCGAGGTCGCGTGCCACGTCGAGCAGGTCGCTGCAGGGAACAAGGACACCGCCTCCGGCCTTCTCTAACTCAGCCGACATCGGACCGTCGAGCACTTCGCCGGCCGACGGCGCAACTCGGAGGGCATCGGCCAGGCGCTCTTCGAAATCCACCAAGCTCTGAAACCCGGCCATGAGATCGGAGTGCGCATCAGCGGATTCCGGGGCGGGAACGATCTGCGCCAGATCCGCTGCCAAAGCGACCTCAGCCTCCTGTCGCAGCAAGCGGAAATCTGCATGCTCGACAGGATCATCGTTGGTGGGTTCCTGTCGATCTACGGCCTCCATCCGAGTCGCGATGTCGATGCTCCACGCTTCGAGCGCCTCGAAATAGTCCGCCGGGTCCGCCGTTGCGTCGACGGATGACGCCTCATCAGATCCGCCGCCACAGCCGGCCAACACCACCGCCGCGAGAACCATCCCGACCGTCGTGAATCTCATCATCGGCCTCCGTTCACCCATCGTCTCGGGGCAGTGATACTCGGGATCCTATGTGTTAGAACGGTCATCGTCGATAGGGGATGTCCCCTATGCAGCAACTCGAGCAACTCGCACATGTTGGAGCATGAATCACCGCCCTCTCGGTGTCGGGCATGCATGAGTGAGGATGTGGGCGGGTGTCGTTTGGCTCTGCCGGATCGGTGGGGCGGGTGGTATACCGGTGGTATGCCTGTTGGCGAGAGCGTGAGGGTTCGAGGTCTTCCGACGGGTGAGGTGACGTTTCTGTTCACCGACATCGAATCATCGACGGAGTTGTGGGAACGCGATGCAGGGGCGATGGCTTCCGCTGTTGCCGATCACGACGAGTTGCTGCGTGGCGCCGTCGACGAGAACGGCGGTGTGGTGTTCAAGGGCCTCGGGGATGGGATCTGTGCCGTGTTCGACACGGCGTCACACGGCGCGGCGGCTGCGTTGGAGGCCCAGCACCGTCTCGAGACCCAGGTGTGGCCTACGGACGGGCCGTTGCGGGTTCGGATGGCGTTGCATACGGGGCCGGCGGAGCAGCGGGCCGGGGACTACTTCGGTGCGGCGTTGAATCGGGTGGCGCGGTTGGTGGCGACGGCTCATGGCGGCCAGGTGGTGTTGTCCCAGGCGTCGGCGGGTCTGGTTGAGGATCGCCTCCCTACGGGTGTGTCGCTAACCGATCTGGGGATGCATCGGTTGAAGGATCTGAGCCGTCCCGAGCACGTCTACCAACTCGACCATCCCGACCTGGCCGCCGAGTTTCCATCGTTGCGATCTCTGGAGTGGTATCGGGGGAATCTCCCGCATCGTCTCACCGCGTTCATCGGCCGCGAGTCCGACATCGCCCAGGTGGGGAGTCTTGTGGCGTCGCATCGTTTGGTGACGTTGGCCGGGACGGGTGGGGTCGGCAAGACGAGCCTCGCGGTGCGTGCCGCCGCCGAGATGATTGAGGGTTTCGGGGATGGGGTGTGGCTGGTCGAGTTGGCGGCACTCACCGACGGCAGCCAGATCCCCGGGGCGGTGGCGGGGGTGTTCGGTGTCGAAGCGTCCCCCTCCCAGGATCTCACCGCTGTGTTGGCCCGTCACCTCGCATCTTTGGAGACGCTGCTGATCCTCGATAATTGTGAGCATGTCATCGACGGCGCCGCAAGATTCGTCGACACGCTGCTTCGCGCCACCGATGACGTCCGGGTGTTGGCAACGAGTCGGGAGCCGTTGCGTATCGACGGCGAAGCCATGCTGCGGGTTCCCTCCCTTCAGGTGCCTTCCGCCGATGCGGCGTTTGATGACTTCGTCGGTGTCGAAGCGGTGGCGCTGTTCGTCGATCGGGCACGTCTTGTTCGGCCGGGCTTCGCGGTCGACGACACGAATGCCGGCGCCGTGATCGAGATCTGTCGCCGCCTTGACGGCATCCCCTTGGCGATCGAACTCGCGGCTGCCCGGCTCGACACCATGACCGTCACCCGGGTCGCCGAGTGTCTCGACGACCGGTTCCGGGTCCTGACCAAAGGGAGCCGGGCCGCTCTGGCGCGCCAGCAGACCCTCGAAGCGTTGATCGATTGGAGCCATGACCTGCTCGACGAACCCGCGCAGATCCTCCTCCGGCGTCTCGGCGTGTTCGGTGGCAGCTTCACCGTCGACGCCACCGAACAGGTCTGTGGATACGACCCGCTCGAACCGCCGCGAATTATTGACCGGCTGGACCGGCTCGTCGAGACGTCCCTCGTCATGTCACCGGATGCGCCGTCGATGCGGTATCGGATGCTCGAGACGATCCGCGCCTACGCCCGCCACCATCTCGACCTGATCGACGAAACCGAAGAGACAATGCGCCGACTCGCCGTGTACCTCCTCGAAGCCGGACCCGCAACCTGTGATGGCGTCCCCCAAGGAGACTACGTTGAATGGCTGCGATGGCGTACCGAAGAGCAAGACAACTACCGAGCCGCACTCGAATGGGCATGTGCGGCCAACGACGGGCCGCTCTGCGGGAGTCTTGCGGTCGAGTTCTACGCCTACCTCGTTGCGTCCAGCCTCGTCGACGAGGCCGACGCTTGGGTCGACTGCGCCCTCGGCCTGGTCGGCGAGGAACCAACACCGCTCCGTCTCCGGCTCCTCGGCAAGTTGCTGCTCTCTGCAGCCAATTTCGGGAATACCTCCCGAGTACGCACCCTGAGCGGGATCATCCGCAGCGACGCGGAGGCACTCGGCGACGATGTCGCTGCGGCGCGGGCGCTCTCATTCGAAGCCGACATCGTCGCCTGGGAGGGTGATCTCGAATCCGGCCTCGCCCTCATCACCGAGGCAGCAGAGCGGCTCCTGGCCGCCGGTGATGTGGCATTCGAGAGCACCGTCGTCGTCGGCATCGAGATTCTCAGTGCCCTCGGCCGCTACGACGAAGCCGAAGCCATGGTCGATCGTCTCGAATCCGAGCGGACCTCACTCCATGGCGAGACAGCGGGCAGCTACCGCGCCAGGGCATTTCGTGGAACGGTCGCCAACTACCGCGGCGACTACGACCGGGCCGCCGAACTGTTCCGGTCATGCGTTGAAGCGGCAAGGGAGGTGGGTCCGCTTGAGCACGGCGCCATGCTGATTCAACAAGGGCGCGCCGAATTCGGTCGCCACAACTACACAATCGCGCACGAACTCCTGAGCGAGGGCTTCTCCCTGTGGCCAGACGACTCTGGGAGCATCGCAATCTGGTTCCAGACCGTCCCTGCCCTCATCAAGCTCGAGACACAGGGGCTCCACGCCGCAGCCCCTTGCCTTCGCGAGGCTCTCGCCATCGCTGCTGCCCCGGACTGCGTCCTCGATCGCGAAGAGGCGCTCACCGCTATCGGTGAGGCCGCTCTCGCCGCCGGCGAGGCCGGTGAGGCCGCCGTCTTCCATGCCGCGGCGATCGCAGCGCGGGAACGCATACCCGGACTAGTGCCCGACCAATGGACACGGACAAGTCACGATCGAACCATGGAACAGCTGCAACAAACACTCCAGTCTGAGGACCTCCAACAGCTCATCGACGAGGGCAGGAGCCTCACCTACGAAGAGGCTGCCGAACGAGCCCGGACGTTCCTCGACGATATCCTGGACCGAAGATCCGCAGGGAGCGCATAGCCGAGTGGCGGCAAGGATGTGGGTGGTGTGGGCACGCACCAGTGATCTTATGGGGATCACCGGCCCCCGGGAGTCATGCGTACGAAAAGGGGTCCGCGTGTGGGGACAGCGACGGGTAGCGTCTGGTGAGAGGAGGCCTGTTGGCCGTGGCTGATCGTCCTACCGGTACCGTCACGTTCTTGTTCACCGACATCGAGGGTTCGACTCGGCTGTGGGAGGAGCGACCCGAAGGTATGCGGACGGCGCTTGCCGGGCATGACCGACTGCTCGGTGAAGTGATCTCGGCGGCCGGCGGTCATGTGGTGAAGAGCACCGGTGATGGTGTCTTCGCGGTCTTCGGTCGTGCGCACCAGGCGATGGAAGCCGCCGTCGACGCACAGCGACGTCTTCAGCTTGAGGAGTTCGCAGGAGTGGGTCGGTTCCACGTGCGCATGGCCATCCACACTGGCGAGGCCGAAGAGCGCCGGGGCGACTATTTCGGGTCGGCACTGAATCGGGCCGCTCGCCTGCTCGCCGCCGGTCACGGCGGGCAGGTGCTCGTGTCCGCGGCCACTCGGGAAGTGCTCGGGGACGCGGGTTTCGGCTTCGTCGACCTCGGAGAGCACCGTCTGCCGGACCTGGCCCGGCCTGAGCATGTCTATCAACTCGAGCATCGGAATCTGCCGGCGGAGTTCCCGCCGCTCATCAGTCTGGATGTTCATCCCAACAACCTCCCCGTTCAACTGACGAGCTTCATCGGTCGTGACCGAGAGGTGCTCGAGGTGTCCAAGGCGATCACCGAGGCGCGACTGGTCACGCTCACAGGGGTAGGCGGGACCGGCAAGACCCGGCTTTCGCTTCAGGTCGCCGCGGAGGTCGCCGGGTCGTATCCGGATGGCGTCTGGCTCGTGGAACTCGCACCGGTGGCGGATCCTCGGCTGGTCGTCAGCCAGGCGGCCGAGCCATTTGGTGTACGTGACATGAAGACGGGGCGGCCCTTGGTGGAGATCCTCACCGACTTCCTCGCCGACAAGGAACTGCTGCTGCTGCTGGACAATTGCGAGCACCTCGTCGAACCGAGCGGCGCTCTGGTTGAGTCCCTTCTGACCCGCTGCCCACTGTTGAGGATCATCGCAACCAGTCGGGAGCTCCTCGGAGTTCAGGGTGAAGTCGTGTACCCGGTCCCACCACTGGGAATCCAGGGCTCCGGAGCCGCAGTGATCGAGGAAGACGAAGCCGTTCGTCTCTTCGAGGACAGGGCCTGTCACGTTCTCCCTCGATTCCGACTGAACACCGACAACCTTGCGACCGTGCGGGAGATCACTCGCCGGCTCGACGGCTTGCCCCTCGCGATCGAGTTGGCCGCTTCCCGCGCGAATTTGTTGACACCGGATCAACTGCTGCAACGCCTCGACGATCAGCTCCGTGTGATCACATCCGGCCGACGGGACCGCGGGCGACACAGGACGCTGGAAGCGGCCATGGATTGGAGCTACGACCTGTTGTCTCCTCAAGAGCAGTCGCTGTTCCGGCAGCTGGCCGCCTTCGCCGGCGGTTGGTCGCTCGAGGCAGCCGAGGCCGTCTGCCGGGTACCGGGCGCCGACCCGCTCGCCCTCCTCGGTCGCCTGGTCGACCAATCGCTCGTGAGCGTCTCCGACATCTCGGGGACGAACCGTTACCGGTTCCTCGAGCCGGTTCGTCAGTACGCCCTCGTCAAACTGAGCGACTCGGGCGAGGAGGAGCCGGCGCGACAATGCCACGCCGACTACTTCGTTGACCTTACCGAGGCATCCGACCAGGGACTCAGAGGCCACGAGCAAGACGACTGGGCCCGCCGGATCGAAGCGGATCACGACAACGTGCGGAGCGCAATCGACTGGGCGCTCGATGCAGGACGGGACGACGTGGCTCTGCGCCTTACGGCCGCGACGGGTTGGTTCTGGTGGGTGCGCGGCTACTGGAGGGAATCTCAGGAGTGGTTCCATCGCGTGTACGAGGCCACGCCGGACGCCGATCCGGTACTGCGCGGTCGTGTGATATACAAGGTGGCCGCTCTTGAGATCCAACGAGCTCGGCCCACCAAGGTCGTGCCGCTCCTCGAGCAGATCCTGCCGGTGGTCGAGGAGCACGGCACTGAAACCGACGCCGCGTGGGTGATCGTGCAACTGGCCGACGCCTCCCCCGGTCCCGAACGCGGGATTGAGCTGGCAGCCGAGAGCCGAAGGCGCTTCTCGGCCGTTGGGGATGCGTGGGGTGAGGCCTACGCCTCGATGACGCTCGGCTTCAATCTGTGGGGCGAAAGCCAGTCTGAGGCCAGCGTTCGTATGCGCGAGGCCATTGAGACCTTGAGCACTCTCGGTGATCGATGGACGGCGGGATGGTTCGGATTCAATTTCGGCTACCTGCTGGCGCTCGGAGGCCGGTACGAGGAGGGCCGGCGGGTGATCGAAGAGGTTCTTGAGACGGTCACAGGAACGTACGATCGTTGGGTGACTGCACATTGCCTGAGCAGGCTGGCTGCCGTCGCCACCATGACGGGGGATCACGAGGAGGCCGAGCGGCTCTTCAAGGAGGCTCTGCCCGTTCACCGGCAGATCGGTGACGAGAGTTGCACGTCGCTCGTGCATACCTACCTTGGTGAAGTGTATTGCGACCAAGGTCAGGTTGCCGAGGCTCGCCGGCACCTGGCCGCCGGAATGGCAGGCTTCCGCGAGTTGAATAATCCGCCGGGTGTTGCCAACGGTCTGAGGCGAGCGGGTTGGCTGGCGGCGGCCAGCGAAGACTATGAGGGAGCGACCCATCTCCTCGGGGCGGCTGAGGCACTCCGCGATAGTGCGGAGGGCATCATCTCGGAACATGATCGCCAGCGGACGACTGAGGCCGTCCAGGCCATCAAGAAAGCTGTGGGGTCAGGGCCTTTCGAGGAATGGTGGGCGTCGGGTACGGGCATGAGCATGAACGAGGCCGTCAACCACGCCCTCGGAATCTGAAGCACACCCGACGAGCCTCATGGATCCCCATCCGCCATCTCGACCCTCCCGACTGCAGTAAGTCCAACACCGCGATCTCCGAGCGCCACCAATGAGGGCATCGGACGGGCGCATTCGTTGTCAAGAACGACCTGGAGCCGCTGTGCAGAATCTGGCTAAAGGGTCACTCGGCGGCGGCGAAGACGCGCCACTCGCCGGGGACTCCGCGGAGTTCGTGGGAGCCTCGATCGGCGAATTCGAGACCCGATCCGGCCACGAGATCACGCACGGTTCCCGACACGTACACCTCACCGGGCCCGGCAAGTTCTGCGACTCGCGCTCCGATGTGGATCGCTATGCCGGCGACGTCATCGCCCACTCGCTCGACCTCACCCGTGTGGACTCCTGCTCTCACCTCGAGATCGAGTTGCTTCACCTGCCGCCCGATCTCCCGGCCGCACTGGATGGCCCTTGCCGGACCATCGAAGGTCGCCAAGAAGCCGTCGCCCGCCGTGTTCACTTCCACTCCTCGGAACCGTCCCAGTTGGCTCCGGACAATCGTGTTGTGTGCCTCCAGCAACTCCCGCCAGCGACGATCCCCCGCAAGAGCGGCCCGATCCGTCGACCCCACGATGTCGGTGAACAGCACGGTCGCGAGAACTCGATCAGACGTGATTGGCACTCGCCGGCCGGTGAGGAACTCCCGGATCTCACCTATTGCACGGTCCGGCTCGAACCAAGGGAGATGATCGGCGCCTGGCAGTTCCACGTAGCGAGCACCTGGAATCTCGCGGGCCAGGTAGCGGCCGTTCTCAACGTGGCAGAGGCGGTCTCCCTCCGAATGGAGGATCAACGTGGGAACACGGATCGTCGGGACAATGTCGCGAACGTCGATGCCGAACGCCATCCGCATGAACGCTTCGGCACCGCTCGGAGTGTTGGCGTTCCGCTGCAGACGTGCCGACCAGTCCATCAGCCACGGCGTGTTGTCCTGACTGGGAGCGAAGTACTCGATGAACCGACCACCGGGCTTGCCCCACTGTTCGGGAAGGGTCGCCATCGACGCCTCGAACTCCTCCTCGGTCGCCTCGCCCCACGGCCACTCGGCATCCCGACGCTCTCGAATCTCACCACCCGCGAGGATCAACGCCTCCGTTCGCTCGGGGTGCGCAGCCGCAAACAGCATGGACAGAGGACCGCCCTCTGAGTTGCCGAGCAGCGCTGCCGACTCGCTGCCCGCGTCATCCATGACCGCTCTGATGTCGTCCATCCGAACGTCGAGCGGCGTGGCGCCCGGAACCCGATCCGACATCCCCATGCCGCGCTTGTCGAATACCATCACCCGGGCGAACTCCCCCAGGAGCTCACAGAATCGGCGGTAGGCCGGCAGTTCCCATTCGACTTCGAGATGAGACCAGGCGCCCTGGACGTAGACGATGTCCACCGGCCCGTCGCCCACGACGTGATAGGCCACGTGAACGTCACCGCTGCGAGCAAACCGTACGTCGAGCATGAATCGACTGTAGCGATTCGTAGTTCACAAAACGCGCGATCACCTGCGGTAGCGGGTACCGACGGTAAATTCGAGGCCGGTAGGTGCCGATGCCATTGATTCGTACCGCGAGGAGTGTTTGTCGGTGACGATCTCGGAATTCGATGGGGTTCTCGCCGCAGCCCAGGAGGGGTCAGAGTGGGCGTGGGATCTCCTGGTTCGCGACGTTGGGCCCAGGCTGATCGGATTCTTCCGAACGCGCGGCGTTGCCGATCCTGAGGGCCTCGCCGGTGACGTGTTCGTCGACCTCGCGCGTAACATCGATGGGTTCGACGGAGATGAGGCCGGATTCCGGTCGTGGGTGTTCGTGATCGCGTATCGACGCATGTCCGACGAGTGGCGAAGACAGCGCCGCCGACCCGACGAGACACCCAGTGGGCTGACGACCGAGCCTGTCGAGTTGGCACCGAGTGCCGAGCAAGTGGCGATAGAGGCGTTGGGGGGCATCGAAGCCACCCGATTACTGGAGGTACTCACCGACGACCAGCGAGACGTGATCAGCCTGCGAGTCGTTGTCGGACTCACCTTGGCCGAAACCGCACAGGTGGTGGGCAAGCCCGTTGGAGCCGTCAAGGCACTTCAACGGCGCGGGGTATCGGCGCTTCGACGAGAAATCGAACGACAGGGCGTATCCCGATGAACGGATCCGGCGATTACCTGGATGAGATGATGTTCAACCAGCACACCGACCGGGACATCGAGCGTCT
>JAUVNV010000254.1 GCA_030599515.1 Acidimicrobiia bacterium | reverse complement strand
GGTCGTCTTGTGGAAACGGTAGATACTCTGGGACGAGATGGCCGTCGTGTCGATCGCACACATCACCGGGTCGCGTTCGGGATTGGGCCACCATCGTGCCGGTGGGAGGTCGTCGGGGTCGACAGCGATGACGGTCTTACCGAGGCGATCGACCTCGAGTCGGACGGCGTGTGCACCGCTCATACCGGTGACAACCCTTTCAAGAGCGTCACGCGCGAGTGCTTCGTCGAAACGGAATCCGAAGTAGGCGCACGAGTCACCGATGCGTTGAAGGTGCCGGTCGAGCCACCAGAATCCGTGTTCCTCTTCCCATCGAATGCTCTCGAAGAGCGAGATCTCCGGCCGCCGCTGAACCAGAACCCTGGTCTTCGCCTGGGCTTCCTCGTACTCGCCCGCGGGCACGGATGTCTCCGTGATCCCGGCTCCGACGCCGTACTCCCCGACGCCTTCTTCAGCATCGACGGTGACAGTGCGAATAGCGACGCTGAAGTTTGCGTCCGGTCGCCCCCCGTCGCTCGGCGCCATGTACCCGATCGCCCCCGCGTAGACGCCGCGGGCCCGGTACTCGAATCTAGCGATGGCCTCCATGGCACGAGTCTTCGGTTCGCCGGTGACGGCCGCCGAGGGGAACAGCGAATGGAAGACGTCGACGATCCCGACGGTTGGTTTCAGTTCCGCCGATATGTCCGACGCGAGTTGCCACACCGTCTCGAGACGTTCGAGCTCCATCAGCGAGTTGATCTGAATCGTGTCGGGAGTCGTGATGTCGACGAGCTCCTCGTTCATACGATTGACGATCCGCTGGTGCTCGTCGCGGTCCTTCTTCGATGCAGAGAGTCTGGCGGCGTTGTCCTCATCCTCAGTCGACCACCGGCCGCGTGAAGCGGTGCCCTTTGTCGGCCGAATGCCGATCTTCGATCCATCGATGGCGAAGAACCGTTCCGGCGATGCGCTCAGAACCCGGTATCTCCCCAGGTCGATGAACGCCCCGTTGCCGCCGCGTTGGGAGAGCACCAGGTCGCGGTAGAACTCTCGTAGATCCCCGCTGATGGCAGCGTCAAGACGGAGGGCATAGTTGATCTGGGTGAGGTCTCCCGAAGTGATGAGGCGGCGGACGCGGTGCACGTTCTCCTCGTATCTGTCCTCGTCCATCGTTGGGATCCACGGCGACACGGTGTACGGGGATTCGTCAACGCGGGCCTCGCCGACGAACGGTTCGACATCGGACCGGTCGTGGAAGAGGCCGAACCATGCGAGCGGTAGATCAGCGAGCATCTCTCCCTGCTCCGGGGTGCGTACCGGAAGTGTGGCGTCGAACGCGGGTGCCGCCTCGTACGCGACGAAGCCGACAGACCAGAGTCCTCCCTGAGCCGCGGCTTCGGCCTGCTTGACAACATCGAGGACCTCACCGATGTGGTGCGCCTCCACGACGCGGACCGGATCGGAGAATTCCATGGATCGCCCGCCGGTCGGGGTGAATTGGTCGAGGCGCGCACGGATCATCGATTCCAGGCTACGCGATGAAATCCATCCGTGACGTGACTCGCTCGCCGACGGGCCCGCGTCGCCCGGTTCGCTAGCCGATCAAAGAGCCGAGTTCCTCTTCGGTCACGAGGACGGACCGGGCCTTCGATCCCTCCGACGGTCCAACGATGCCCTTGTTCTCCAGGATGTCCATGACTCGTCCGGCTCTCGCGAATCCGATCCTGAGCTTGCGTTGGAGCATGGAAGTAGAGCCGAGTTGACTGCGGACCACGAGTTCTATCGCCTGGCGCATGATCTCGGGATCCTCGCCCTCGAACTCGTCGTTCACCTGTGTGGCCTTCTCGGCGGCCTCGAAGACCTCGGTGTCGCGGTACGTGGTGTTCTGCTGGTCTCGCACGAACGCAACGACGCTGTGGACCTCAGCTTCGGTGACCCATGCCCCTTGGATTCGCTCCGGTTTCGGCTCCCGTGCCGTGACGACCAGCATGTCACCGAGACCCACGAGTTTCTCCGCGCCGATCTGATCGATGATGACGCGTGAATCCGTCTGCGAAGCAACGGAGAACGCCAGGCGGGAAGGCACGTTCGCCTTGATGACGCCCGTAATCACATTCACCGACGGCCGCTGCGTGGCCAGCACCAGGTGGATCCCGACGGCTCGTGCCATCTGGGCGATGCGCACGATGGAATCCTCAACGGTTCGACCGGCGACCATCATCAGGTCGTTCAGCTCATCCACCACGAGCACGATGTACGGGAATCGGTCGAACAGCTCCTCATCTATGCCGCCCGCGTCGTACTTCTCGTAGTACGACTCGATGTCGCGAACACCCGAATCGGCCAGGAGGTCGTATCGACGGTCCATCTCGGCAACGGCCCATTGGAGGGCGTCGGCGGCCTTCTTCGGACTGTTGATGACGCGGGTGAGGAGGTGAGGCACGTCGTTGTACTGGCCGAGTTCGACTCGTTTCGGATCGACGAGTATCAGCCGCACTTCGTCCGGTCGAGCGCGCATGAGGATCGATGTGAGCAGGGCATTGATGCATGACGACTTCCCCGCTCCGGTCGCGCCGGCGATGAGGATGTGCGGAAGTTCGGTGAGGCGCAGCATGCGGGCACTGCCGCTGACGTCCTTGCCGATTGCGACGAGCATCGGGTCGGTGTCCTGTGCCGCCGTATCGCTGCTGAGGATGTCACCGAGCGTCACGATCTGCCGGTTCCGGTTCGGGACTTCGATGCCGATGGCGCTCTTGCCCGGAATCGGAGCGAGGATCCGCACGTCCGGCGAGGCGAGGGCGTAGGCGATGTCGTGGGATAGATTCGTGACCCGGGACACTTTCACACCGGGCGCGAGTTCGATCTCGTATCTCGTCACGGTGGGGCCGGGAACGATTCGCGTGAGTCGGGCATCAACACCGTGCTGGCTCAGCGCCTCCTGTAGCTCTGCGGCCGTCTGCTCGAGGCCGCCCCGGTTCGGCCCCTCTGATGCTGAAGCCCCGAGGAGTGCCAGAGGCGGCAGTTGGTATCCGTCGACCGGCACCGGTCGCGGAGCGGGGCGCCGCTTCGGCTCCGTCTGCTTCGGGGCCTTGGCAGACTTCCTGGCACCGTTCTCGGGCCGGGTCGTCGACCGATTCGGGGTCGACTCGTCGATCACGACCGGCCCAGCGGTCCGCACCACCGTCGTCGACGCACCGTCGTCGGATCCGAAGCCGATCCACGAACGGAACCTTCTCGTGAACGACCCGATCGTTCCGGCGACGTCCTTGATCGATGCCTTGGTCACGATGAGTGTGCCGAGCCCGAGCGCAGCCAGGAGAACGAGGAAGGCACCCCAGAATCCGATGGTGCGACGAAGCGGGAACGCGACGAGCGCCCCTATGGCCCCACCACT
>JAUVNV010000150.1 GCA_030599515.1 Acidimicrobiia bacterium | reverse complement strand
GGTCGCGACCACGATCGATGTGGCGACTCCAACGGATGCGAGTGATCCAACACCGACGAAGATCAGCCCGAGGAGAGCGACGACGACCGTACCGCCGGCGAACACCACGGCACTGCCGGCCGTTGCCATGGCTGCTGAGAGCGCATCTGAGTTCGTCATTCCTGCCTTGCGGTATTCCCGGCGTCCGTTCTGTCAAGGCCTGGACGTCGGTGCGGTCGTTCGGAAACGGGCGGTCCAGGAGCTAACCGGGAGAACGCCTCCTGCTGCTTCCGGTCCTCGCCCTCTGACCACGCGGATCCTGTCTGCATCCATCCGGCCGGCCCATACCCACATGCTGCTCAAGGACCCGACCGCCTCGGCCGATTCTCCCTCTGGAACCTCCCCTGAAGTTGGTGATCACATTGGACATGACAGCCCAACACGCAGCGCACAGCGGAGCCGTCGGACTACAGCCGTCGCCGGCTGACCGAATGTCCCAACAGACAGCTGTAGCCGAACTGGGTCAGGCCGCCCTCAGCGGCCTCGACGTCGATCAGGTGTTCAACCTGGCGGTTGACTTGACGCGCCGGATCCTCGATGTCGAATACGTCAAGATATTGCACCGGCCCGCCCCAAACGAGCCGTTGATCCTCGTGGCAGGACGAGGATGGGTGGATGACGTCCGTGTCGGTGAGGCAACCGTCTCGTGCGATCGCAACTCGCTGGCGGGATACACGCTTGTGACAGCCGAGCCGGTTTTCGTCGAAGACCTAGCGGCCGAGATCCGGTTCACCGCACCACCACTGCTCGTCGACCACGGTGTCGTGAGCGGGATGAGCGTGACTATTCCCGATGGGAAGCATCCCTTCGGAGTGCTTGGTGCTCACACATGCCACCGGCGTCGTTTCACAACCGACGACGGTGACTTCCTGCGATCGATCGCTCATGTCATCGGAGGCGCCATACAGAGCGACCGCGCCCGGCAAGAGATCCAACTCCACCTGACATCCCAGGATCGCCGCCTCCGGTATCAGGCCGCCCTCTCGATGTGTGCGCGAACCCTGCTCTCCGCGACGGGTGACGCTCGGCTCGAGCATGCTGTCGAGGCCCTCCTGACCGCAACGGAGGCCAACTACGTGTTCGTCGAGCGCAACGTGATGGATCCCGACCTGGGCTTCTGCTCCAAGAGCATCGTCGAAATCGAACAATCCGAGAGATCCGAACGAGCTTCGGGTAGCGAGTATTGGGATCTCGTTGCCTGGAGGCGAATGCCGCTGTCTCAGTACCATCTCGAACGAGGAGAACCATTCGTCTTCCATCCGGACGAGTTGGAAGGAGTCGAGTATGACCTCTATGCGGCATCGCCATACTCCATCAAGTCCGAGTTGGACATCCCTATCTTCACCGAAGGGGAATGGGCAGGGCTGATCGCCTTCGCCGACAAGACAACCGCCCGGGAATGGACCGCAGAGGATCTATCGCTGCTCACGACAGCCGCCGCGATGATCGGTGCATTCTGGGAACGGGAGGTAGCCCGGGAACGCCTCGAACAGGTGATCCGCTCCAAGGACGACTTCCTGGCAAGCGTCAGCCATGAGCTCCGCACTCCGCTCACGGCGGTGCTGGGATTCGGTCAAATCCTCCAGGACGAGGACGGAGCCCTTTCGAAGGAGGAACGCGCGGAGCTCCTCGAAACGATCGTCCGGCAAGCCGCGGATCTCACGAACATCGTCAACGACCTGCTTGTTGCCGCGAGAAACGACACCGGGACGCTCCACATCACGCTGGTTCCAGTCACTCTGGTGGCCCAGGCGGCCCAGGCTCTGGAGGCCTTTGAACAGGAGCAGGTCGGCCACATCGCTCTGACCGGTGACTTCTTGAGAGCAGTTGGCGATCCCCATCGCGTCCGCCAGATCATTCGCAATCTCATCTCGAATGCTCTCCGCTACGGAGGGGCCGACATTCGGATCGCGGTGGAGTCCAGTACCGACGCAGCCAAGGTACTCGTCTGTGACAACGGGACGCCGATCCCGATGCAGGACCGCGAACGGATCTTCGATCAGTATGAGCGCGCTCGCAACGCCCCCGAAGTCGCAGAATCTCTCGGCCTGGGACTTGCTATCTCCCGGCAGCTCGCGAACCGGATGGGTGGCGATCTCACCTACCGCCACGAAGGCGGCGAGAGCATCTTCGAGCTCACCCTGCCGAGACCTGAGTGACACCACGCCCGGCGGTCTTCCGTTCGATCACCGCCAGGCAGATCTCGAGTACAAGCACATCGCAGCACGGCCGGAAGATTTCCGGCACATCGCTCTCGTGGGGCGATCAGGGTTGGTCCAGCAGGTGCCAGGTGAGGCGTCGACTACTCGGTCATCGGCGCCTCGGGAGTCGTCCAAGCGCCGTCGTTGCTACTCGACGCGATCGTCGCCACGACGAATGCCAGACCGAGGACACCGTCGATGGCCTGCGGGAAATGATCGGCCAGGGGTTCTACCGGGACACCGGCACGCCGTGCAGCGATTGCCTCGGCAGCGTCGGAGTAGACGTTGGCGAAGCCCTCGTGGAAACCCTCCGGGTGTCCGGCCACGATGCGGCTGGCTCGTGCTGAGAGTGGGAGCGTCCCCGGTCCATTCGGTGTTTGGATCTGCGCCGGGCCGTCGATCGGCTTGAAGATCAACCTCGTCGGCTCCTCCTGCATCCATTCGAGGCTCCCACGGGTACCGGAGACCCGGATGCGCAGGTCGTTCTCGACACCGGCCGCTGCCTGGGTCACCCAGAAGCTCCCTCGTGCGCCGTTGTCGAACCGCAGCATCGCTCCCGCGTAGTCGTCAACAAGGCGGTCCGGCACGATGTGCCCCACCTCCGCGGCCACCTCGGCTACCTCGAGGCCGGTGATGAAGCGGACGAGGTTGTGTGCGTGAGTGCCGATGTCGCCCATGACGAGGGAAGGACCGCCTTTCACGGGGTCGTATCGCCACGGCAGCTCTCCGTCGGGATCTGGATCGTTCTCGTCGGCCTTGCCGCCCTGGACGTACTCGACCTGCACGAGTCGGATGTCGCCGAGTTGTCCATCCAAGACCATGGCTCGGGCCTGGCGCACCATGGGGTAACCGGTGTAGTTGTGCGTCAGAGCGAGGACGAGACCCGTCTCGTTCACACGCGCCAGAACGTCGAGCGCCTCTTCGAGCGTATTCGTGAGTGGCTTGTCGATGATCACGTCGAACCCGCGGCCCAGCGCGCCCATCGCGTAGGCGTGGTGGCTGTCGTTCGGTGTCATGATCGCCACGACGTCCGCACCGTCGCTACGCGCAGCCTCACCGTCGAGCAGTTCAAACCCATTTCCGTAGCAGCGCTCGGGTTGCAGTCCGAGAGCCCGACCGGCGGCGATCGACCGTTCGGGATCCGACGACAACGCGCCGGCCACGAGTTCGTACCGGTCGTCGATGCGGGCCGCGGTACGGTGCATGGCGCCAATGAAACTGCCGGGACCACCGCCGATCACGGCGAGGCGGAGGCGCCTTCCCAACATATCGATGATCGGATTGGCATCCACGCGTCTTCTCCCTCTGCCTATCGCATCACTCCCACAGTATGCAGCATGGGGCGCGCAGCAATGTTGCCTCTAGACAGGAATTGAACATTCGTATAGAGTATTGAACATGCGTTCAGCCACAGAAGACCAGGGTCATCGAGAATCAGCTGACGATCGAACGAGCAAAGCACGGATCCGCGACGCAGCCATCGCCTCGATCGCAGAGCACGGGATCAACGGCACCACCGCTCGCAAAGTGGCGAGCGTTGCCGGCGTCTCTCCCGGTCTTGTGATCCACCACTTCGGCTCGATGGAGGGTCTGCGTTCTGCGTGCGACGAGTATGTGGCAGTCACCATCCGTGAGTTCAAGGAGCGGGCGATGTCCGGCGGCCCGTCGCTCGACGTTCTCGCCGCGCTCCGCGACGCCCCGAACGGACCGCTGATGGGTTACCTCGCCCAAGTACTGGCCGACGATTCGCCTGCGGTGGCACGACTCGTCGACGACCTGGTTGGCGATGCCGAGGGCTACATCCAGCAGGGTGTCGAGTCGGGGATGCTGCGGCCTTCTGACGACCCGAGGGGCCGGGCTGTCGTGCTCACCCTGTGGAGCCTGGGGGCGCTCGTGCTCCACCAACACCTCCGGCGGCTTCTTGGAGTCGATCTGACCGATCCGGAGATCCTCACGAGTCCGACTGCGGCCGCCTATGTCGCCCCCATCTACGAGATCTACGGCGAAGGCATCTTCGAAGAGGCCTTCGCGGCCCAGACACGGGCAGTGTTCGCCGACGACCAAGGAGCAACATGACCGATCAAGTCGCCATCCACACCGAAGGACTCACCAAGCACTACGGCGACGTGAAGGCACTCATCGACCTTGATCTGTCCGTCCAACGCGGCGAGATCTTCGGATTCCTCGGACCGAACGGTGCGGGCAAGACAACGATGATCCGGACCATCCTCGACGAGATCCGCCCGACCTCGGGGACGGCATCGATCGTCGGATTGGATTCCCATGCCGACTCGGTCGAGATCCGTCGACACATCGGCTATGTGCCTGGTGATCTGGCGTTGTACCCCAATCTCACCGGACGGGACACGCTCACCTACTTCGCGAATCTGCGTGGTGGTGTCGATTGGTCATATGTGGATGATCTTGCCGATCGCCTCGACGCGGACCTGTCGAAGAAGGTGGGCGACCTGTCATCCGGGAACCGGCAGAAGGTTGGCCTGATCCAAGCGTTCATGAACAGGCCAGAGGTGCTGATCATGGACGAGCCGAGCTCCGGACTCGACCCCCTCATGCAGCGAGAGTTCCAGGCACTGCTGCGAGAAGTCATTGCCAACGGCAGCACGGTGTTCCTCTCCAGCCACACCCTGTCCGAGGTTCAACGAGTCGCCGACCGCGTCGGCATTATCCGCCACGGCAAGCTGATCGCCCTCGAAGCCGTCGCCGGTCTCCGGTCGAAGGGCATTCGGAAAGTGGAACTCCTTTTCGATTCACCGGTTGACGCCGCTGTCTTCGAGCCACTACCCGGTGTCGGTGACGTCGCGGTGCAGAACCATCACGTCACGCTCTCGTTCAGCGGCCAGATGGAGACACTGCTCCGGGTCATCACCGAGCGGTACACGCTCCTGGACATCTCCACTCAGGAAGCTGACCTCGAAGAGATCTTCCTCACCTACTACCGCGACGACATCAACGAGGTGGTGGCTTGATGCTGGCGAACGTCTTCACCAAGACGACGCGGGATCGATGGAAAGCACCGGTGATCGCCGTCGCCAGTCTCGCGCTCCTCTTCCTCTTCGGAATGATGACGTACCGGGACATCGACCTCTCCGTCTACACGAACCTACCGGACGCCTTCAAGCAGCTCTTCGGCATCTCCGAGGATACCGACGTTGCCAGCCTCGCCTACGGGGCGATCCTCGGCGGCTACGGAGCGCTCACGGTGACGGCAATCACGCTGGCGATGGGTGCCGCGTCGTTCGCCGGGGAGGAGAGGAATCGGACCATCGGGCTGCTGCTCGGCAATCCGAAGAGCCGGACGGCTGTGCTCGTCTCCAAAGCGGCGTCCATGGTGGTTCTCACCGCGGCGATGACTCTGCTCCTGTGGGTCGTCGGGCTCGTGACCCCGGCGCTCCTCGACGTCTCCATCGCAGGGATGCACGTCGGCGCCCTCATGCTCCACCTCTTCGCTATCTCCCTCTTCTTCGGATTCCTGGCGCTGGCGATCGGGGCATGGACCGGGAGCCCCGGTGTGGCAGCCGGGGCGACGGCCGGGGTTCTGTTCGTGTCCTTCATGGGTGCCGGGCTCTTCCCGCTCATCGAGGGGTTCGAGGACCTGGCGAAGGCATTCCCGTGGTACTACTTCGTTGCGAGCAAGCCCGAGAACAACGGCGTCGACTGGGGCCACATCGGCGTCCTTGCAGCCGGCATCATCGTGTTCGTCGGTGCAGCAATCGTCGGCGTCAATCGGCGCGACCTGAAGGACCAGGCGTCGGGTGTCTCACTGATCGACCGGTTGCGGGATCACCCGCTGACCCACAGGGTCGCCGATCGGCTTGCCGGCTCGACCCGGGTCTCGCGGATCTGGATCAAGACGGCTTCGGAGCATCAAGGGCTGCTCTTCGTGGTTGCGGTGCTGATGTTCGGGTTCATGGGCGTCATGCTCGGCCCCATGTACACGCTCATCGACGAAGCAATGGCCACCCTCACCGAGGCGTTCTCACCCGAGCTCCTTGCCCTGTTCGGCGGCGGGGACATG